>JAFCCK010000029.1 GCA_017610245.1 Candidatus Iainarchaeum sp. | reverse complement strand
AATGGATGAGAGGCTGAAAGAGCTGCTTGAAAAGATTGGAGTGCCACACAGCGTTGAAAAAAATGTGGTTGTTTTTGGAAAGGGTGAATCTCTCGCATTAAACAAGGCCCTTGCGTTGGAGAAAAGCATTGATTTAAGTGGCGTGGTTGAAAAAAGTGGCAACGCATTGGAGTTGATAGCAAAAATCAGTGGCTTTGTTGTGAGGGATAAGGCAGGGACCTTTATTGGGGCAAGAATGGGGCGCCCAGAAGCAAGCAGGCCAAGAAAAATGGTTGGAAACCCCAATGTTTTATTCCCAATCGGATTATTTGGTGGGAACACTAGGAGCATCAACAAGGCAATGGAGCACGAAACCCAGAAAAGCCAAAAAGGGAGAATAGAGGTAGAGATTGCATTGTATAAGTGCCCCAAATGCAATGAAACGAAAACAGGGTTTTACTGCCATGGATGCAATGAAAGAACTGTTCCGGTTTATGTATGCCCAAACTGCAATGCTGAATTACCTGACAAAAAATGCAGGAAATGCAATGTAGAAGGGGTTAGGTTCAAGAAGAGGGTAATAGACTTGAATAAAATTGTAGGCGAAGCGGTACAGCGGTTGGGAATAAAGGTGCCAGAGCTTGTGAAGGGGGTTAAGGGAACAATAAACCTGGAAAAGGTAGCCGAGCCCATTGAAAAGGGGCTGCTAAGGGCAAGGCACGATTTGCATATTTTCAGGGATGCAACAATAAGGTATGAATTAATTAATGCTCCATTGACTCACTTCAAACCAGCTGAAATAGGCGCTACAGTTGAAAAATTAAGGGAGCTGGGATACGAAAATGACATTCATGGAAAGCCGCTGCAGAGCAATGAGCAAATACTTGAGATTTTACCACAGGACATAATAATACATGAGAAGGCAGGGGAGTTCTTTGTAAGAGTTACCCAATTTGTGGATGAGCTGCTTGAAAGGTTCTATAAAATGCCACGCTGCTTTGGGCTGGAGAAAAAAGAGGGCCTTGTTGGAGAGTTGTTGCTAGGGCTGGCCCCCCACACCTCTGCTGCAATTGTAGGGAGGGTGATTGGCTTTACTAAGGCAAGGGTGTGCTTTGCGCACCCCTACTTCCACCAAACAAAGAGAAGAAACATTGATGGCGACCAGGACAGCTTAATGCTTTTAATGGATGGCTTGCTGAATTTCTCCCAGGGCTATTTGCCGAGTGGTAGGGGCGGCAGAATGGATGCTCCCTTGGTTTTCACCATTGCATTGAATCCAAATGAGATTGATGAGGAATGCCATAACATGGAAACATGCAGCGAGTATCCCTTACAGTTGTATGAGTTCGCGCAAAAAATGGCCCCTCCGGAAATAGATGGCATTGAATTGGTTGCAAATCGCCTTGGAAAGAGAGAACAGTACAGCGGATTTGGCTATACGCATGAAACAAGCTGCTTTGATTGCGCTCCAACAACATCCAAGTATGTTGAGTTGAATACAATGGAGGAAAAAATAAAGAACCAGGCGAAGCTGCAGAACATGATTGCAGCTGTTGATGGCAAGGATGCCTTGGAAAGGGTAATGGTTTCACACTTTTTGCCGGACATCATTGGAAATGCGAGGGCTTTCAGCAGGCAGACTTTCAGGTGTACAAACTGTAATGAAAGGTTCAGGAGAATTCCATTAGATGGGAAATGCACGAGGTGCGGAAAAGACAGGATTATTCTCACCGTTGTGGAGGGTGGTGTAAGGAAATATGTGGCAATAGCAAAGGAGATGACAAATAGCTACCAATTGAGCGATTACTTAAAGCAGAGAATTGATTTGATTGAAGAGGAAATAAACAGCATCTTCAAGAACGAGAAGGTTGAGCAAAAGAGTTTGTTTGAGTATGTGTAAATGGGCTACTTGAAAATCTCCCCTTCAAGCACTTCCTTTATTTTTTTGGCCTCAAAGCCGAGCTTTATGAGGCGGGTTGAGCCCCTGATTCCCTTGCCGCTTTGTGTTGCTAGAATCAGACCATATATTTCCAGCTCATTGATGTATTGCCTGTACCACCTGCTGCTGATGACATTCTCTTCCAAGGATTTAGCAATTCTCTTGTATTCGTCATAGATTTCTCCGGAGAAGAGGACGCCTTCCTCTTGCACGCCTGTTATTCTCCGCACGCCCTTGCTATTTACTGTGAGAGAGGCGATTGCATAGAGCACAAGCTGCTGCTGGCTCGGCAGGGTTTTAATCATGTTGAATATTATTTCCTCCTCCACCTTGCTCTTTGCCTTTTTCACCTCTGCATCGGTAACCTTGCCCAAGCCTGCCTTGTCGGTAAGCTCTCCCGCCCTTAGCAGCAACATTACTGCTGTTCGGGCATCTCCAGTTTCTTGGGCAGCAAAAGCAGCAGCGCAGTTTATGGCGCTTTCCTCAACAGCCCCCTTCTTGAATGCCTTTGCAACCCTGTCCTCCAGAATTGCCTTTAGCTCTGCAGCATTGTAGGGGGAGAAAACCATTTCCTTCTCGCACAGACTGCTTTTGGTGCGCGCATCCAGCCTGTCTTTGAATAGGAGATTGTTGCTTATCCCAATGATTGAGATGCTTCCATGCTCGAGCTCATCATTTCCCCTACTCAAAGCATAAATTAACTCATCAACATCCTTTACCTTGTCAACCTCATCCAGTGCCAGCACCATTTGCTTTTTGCTCTTGTTCGCATACTCCAGCAATTTTTCATAAACGAAAGCAGCGGAAAAACCGATAAAATTTTCATCGGGGTGGAATTTTCTAAGCGCGTTCAGCAGAACCTTGTATTTGCTGTTGTGGGTGCGGCAGTTTACGTAAGCTGTTTCCGCACTGCTGTTATTTTGCAGTGCAAACTGCTCCAGCTGCTGCAGAACATATTTCACTGTAACTGTTTTTCCTGTCCCAACCTTTCCATAGATAAAAAGGTTGTCCGCTCTTTTCCCCTGGAGGGTGTTCCCCAAAATGGTTGTGATTTCCTCTATCTGGGACTCCCTAAAGGGCAGTTTGTTCGGGGTGTAGTGCTGACTCATAATGTTTCGGTCAAGGAAAATGCTTTCGTTCTGGACAACCGTCTCAAAAATATTTTTCTGCATTTCCCCACCAAAAAAAAACGAGCAGTAAGAGTAGAGCAGCAAGGAATAAAATAATTTGGAGTTGTGGAAGCAAACCACTTCCGCTATTGCGGTTTGGGTTTCTTACCTCATGATGGTTTTTTAGCTGTAAGCAGTTATGTTTTAATTCTGCATTAGGTTTAAAATAAGAATTGCAGGGGGTAATATAATAGGAGTTTTAATTCGTGGGGTGATGCCTTAATGGCTTTTTTGGAGAAAGTGCTCAAGAAGCAAGAGGGAATCGACATCGAAGAGTTCTTGAATACGCTGGATGAAGAGGAAGAGACACTTTATGAGGACGCGGACGCCTTTGTCAAGCCCATGACATTGCTGAGGGATGAAGACACTGACACTGTTTTGAATGAAGCAAAGCAGGGAAACATTGTTTTACTGAATATAGCAGATTTGAGCAGAAGGAATGCGATAAAGCTCAAGGAACTAGTTACAGCGATAAAGAGCGGCATTGAGGAAATTGATGGAGACATTGCAAGGATTTCCCAAGATAGAGTATTGGTTACACCAAGCAAGGTTAAGATTATTAAGAAGAAGGAAGCCCAATAAAATAGGTAAATATGTACCTGGGCAATCCCTCTTTGCCTATTTCTGTTGAAGTGGACAAGGCAAGGGAACTGGCTGAGAAGGCGCTGAGGGAAAGGAATTGGAAAGATTTTTCAATCGAAGCAGCGAAACTTATTTTTGTTCCATACTATTTCTTTGAGTACAACACTTACAGCGAGAAGGAGCGTGAGGGAGAGAAGGTTGTAAGCGGTGTTGAAAGGGGCAAACTCGTTTTGAATCCTGAGACAACAGAGATAATGGAGGGAATTGCCGAACAATTGCCGGAAGAAAAGGCATTGGTACATGAGATTCCCGATGGCTTAGAATTTGAGGCAAAGAAGCCGGCGTTGAAAGAAAAGGATGCGGAAAACATCTGCAGGCTCAAAACAGCGGAAAAGCTTGGGAAGCCGATAGAGAAAGTAAGCGTAATGAATGTCGGGCTTTTTTATGTTCCATTGTGGGAGCTGGGAGTGAAGCTGCGGGAGGAGCAGCTTTCATTGTATGTAAGCGCGGTAAACGGAAGTGTTCTTGAGGAGGAAAGCATCCCATATAGGGAAAAAACCGCTGCAGAAATAACAAGGGAAACACTGCAAGAGCTGAGGGAGCCAAAGGCATGGGTTCAATACAGCAAGGAACTGCTGCAGCTCATTACTAAAAGAAAAAAAGGAGGAGAGAAAAGCGACATGCTAGGCACAATAAGGCAAAACAAGACATGGCTAATTACAATTATCCTGGTAATTGTTCTGCTTATAGTAATGTTTTGGCTATGAACACAACCCTGTCAATTCCTTTCTTTTCCAAATCCTTCGGGAACTTCTTGTTCTCAAAGTATAGGGCATTACCGAACAGGTAAAGGGGCTTGTTGAATTCCTTGCTTTCAAGCTTGAAGCTGTATTTGAGGCATTCTCTCCCACAGGGAAATATTCCAATCTTTTTCGCGTGCAGTAAGCGGTCGCAGTTTGCTGTGAGGCAGAAGCGCGTAGCTGAAATGAAAACAAAGGGATAGTAGAGAGAGGCGCGCAGGTTGGTGCTGCTGAGGTTTGTTTCAATTCCCTGCAGGAGGTTGTCTAGTTCCACTCTCTTCACATTGAATTTTTCCATCAGCTGCTGGAACAGGGGAGAGGAAGCATGGCTTGAGCGCAGATGCTGTGTTATTTCTGGTGGAGCACTCTTGAAAGATGCTATTTTAGGATCTCTGTACTGCTTGTTGAGCAACCTGCCTGCAACAAGCTGTGCATTGGAACTTTTTGAAGCAGCTTGCAGCACTCCGAGGTCATTTACTATCAGCTCATCCTCGCTTGAAAGAATTTTCAGCAGGGGAAGGAGGCGCTTTAATCCTTCATTGGTGCAGAAGGGCGTAACAAGCGAGAATTGTAGGGAATTTTTTTCCGCGAGCTGTTTTGCCTGGTTGAGTTCTGGAAGGGAAGGGAGCAGGCGCTCGCATGTTTCCTGCCCAAAGTATAGGCGGTCATAATCAGAAAGGTTGCTCTGCATTAAGGCGGAAATGTTTTCAACAAAAATTGCCTTCTCTTGCTTCATTCCAAGCCAACCCCTGCGTAATAACAGTGGATGTAATCGCATTTGCTGTGGAAGAGGTCAAAGTAGCGCTCCTTGCAGTGTTTCTTAAATTGCGCCTCCTTGAATCCCTTTCCATTGATCAAGCTAGTTGCATTTTTTAGTATAGTAACATTTGCGAGCCTCTCTTCCAAAGAGATGCCCCTGCCTGCAATCTTTACAGTGTCTATGCCAAAGCGCTTGAAGTGGGGCAAGGCGCACAAGCCGCAGTCCCTGTAATCAGTATTGTTCCACAGCTTCACATGGCTTTCTGCAGCAAGCTTTTTTTCTTTCCCGGGGTTCTTGAAAGCAGTTGCCTTGAAAGGAGCCCTACACGCAAACTTGCTTATGGGCATAAAGGAAACGCTTTCATCCACAATGTGCTGAAAGGTGCATAGGCCATCAGTGTATGGACATAAGGCATTCAAGACAAAGCATTCTGTTGTTAGGCCGAGCTTTTTCGCATGGCTTGAGAGTTCCATTATTTCCTCTACTGTAAGGTGCCTTGGCAGAACTATCCTGCTCACACCCAGCTGCTTGAAGAAATCAAGGGCAGGGTTATTAAATGCGTGGCTTGCTGTGCTCAAGGAAATTTTAACTGGGAATTCCTCTTTAAGCTTCGGGACCAATGCAGCGTCAGCAACAATCAGATAGTCCGCTTCAGCCTTAACCCCTTTTTCAGCATGCCCCATAACAATGGGCAATTGGTTCTGCGAATAGAAGTGGGCATTTAATGCAAGGGAAACCTTTGCATCCATTGAATGGGCGGACTGGACAGCCTCCCTGAGTTCATTGAAAGAACCAAGGTTTGCTATCTTATCGTGCCTGAGATTGATGCTGCTTACATAGGTGTAAGATTTTTCCCACTGACTGTCAACCACTCCACAATAGAGTTCCTGGGCGCCAGCCTTGACAAGCTTTGCTACTTCCTCTGCCTTTGAAAACGGGGCAAGAATCCTCATAAAAACCAATTAATATTGATGCAGTCAAACCCTTATAATCATTTTTGCGGAGAATGGTATTATGCAGCTAATTGACTTGGAGTATTTGAGGGGAAATGGGATTGAGAAGAGAGTGTTTGGGCACGATTTTGTGTACAGGTTTCCTGAATCAGAGCAGATGCCTAGGCTCAATCCTCCAGAGCTTGCGCTTGATTTGGGCAAGACGGGGCAAAGCAAGCTTGCCTTTTATTTCCACATCCCATTCTGCACCAAATTCTGCAACTTCTGCCATTATTACAAGGAGGCTCTCCCTTCGGGAAAAATAGTTGAAAAATATCTAATTGCATTGAAAAAGGAGCTTGCTGTGTATAGAAAATTAATTACCAGCAGGGTTAAAGTGCAGAGCATTTTTTTGGGGGGAGGTACCCCTACGCTGCTTAAGGGAGAACAGCTAAATGATTTGCTTGAATCCTTTGCAGGGATTTTTCCATTTGGAAGGAGGACTGAGGTTTCGATTGAAAGCAGCCCGGAGACTCTCTCTCAGGAAAAGCTTTTTGCACTGAGGGAAGCAGGCTTCAATAGGCTGAGCATTGGCAGCCAGGATTTTGATGAAAATGTTCTAAGGGCAAGCAACAGGGCTCACTCGCCTAGGCAGGCAGAGAAGGCTGTTGAGAATGCGAGAAGTGCAGGCTTTGAGAATATTAACATGGACCTCATTTATGGTCTGCCTCGGCAGAGCGCTAAAAGCTGGGAAAGGACAATGCAAATAGCAAGGGGGATTGAACTGGAGAGCATTACCGCTTCAGACTTGAGGGTGCAGCGAAATACCGCATTCTTTTCATGGAAAAGGGAGCAGTTTCCTTCGGTTGAGGAAATGCGGAAAATGTATCACTGCTTTATTGAAACTTTTCTTAGGGGGGGCTACCTACAGCAGTTTCCCTATCAATTTGTAAAGCGGGGAAAAGAAATGCAGTTTCTGGAAAACCAATGGAACAGCGGGAAATTTATTGGTATTGGCGCAAGTAGCTGCTCCTTTGCAAGTGGCTGGGACTATAATAATACTTTCCCCTTGCACCGCTATTTGCATGCAATTGAAGAGAGGGGAATTGCTGCCGCATTGGGAAAGAGGCTCTCAAGGGAAGAGGAAATGAAAAGATTTGTTGCGCTGGGATTGAAGAAAAGTGGGCTGAACAGGGAAAATAGCGGGGTGGGCAAGAAAGAATTTATTGATAAATTTGGAGTTGGGATCAACGAAATGTTTGAAGGCGTGATTGAAAAGTTAAAGGAAATCGGCTTGATTGAAGAAAACAAAAACAGGATTGAGCTAAGTTACAATGGGCTGTTTTTCCATGATGAGGTTGCTAGAGAGTTTATGCAAAAGTAATAAATAGAGAAAAAGCTATCATAAATCAGATAAAATGGGCAACGAGAAAAAAATTCTGCTAACGCTACTTTTTACAGCGGTTCTTTTTAGTGGTTGCGTTTCCCAGCCGGAACCAGAGTGTATTCCACTGGAGAAAGTCGAAAGCGCTTTTGAAAGCGAAGGAAAATGTTTGGTGGTATTTGAAGGAAACGTGTACGATTTAACCACTATAAGCGATTGGAGCGGTGGAACGCACAAGGGGGCACACTCTTGCGGGGAGGAATACACTGCAGAAGAAATCAGCGCTGGACCCCACCACAAAACAGTTATGGACAGATTTAAGATAGGGAAATTGTGCGATTAGCTATTCTGTGGTTTCTATCATTCCATCTGAGCCGCCATCAATGGTTCTCGTGTAATTCAATTCAGAATCATATACCTGTATTCTTCTGTTTCCCAAATCCACAACATAGACGTTTCCATTAGGAGCAACAGCAATGCCATGGGGCCAGTCAAACTCATAATCGCCTTTTTTGCCGTATTTTCCAATTGTTTTAATAATCTCGCCTGTTTCAGGGTTGAGCATTCTAACCGTGTAGCCCTCTAGGTCCACTATAAGCAGTCTTCCCTCTCCATCAAATGCAATCCCGCCCTCCATTTCAACCATATCGGCGCCAGCGTCAATGTCCTTGACAAAAGAAAGCTCTGGGCTGAACATGTGTATTTTGCTGCTTTTGCTGTCTGCCACATAGATGTTGTCAGCAGAATCAATCGCTATTGGGATAGGCGACTTAAACTCAAACTCTGCATTGCTTTCAATTGTAGCAATGTAATTGAATGAGCTGTCGAAAACCTGCACCCTCTCGTTGCCCTTGTCAACAACGAAAATCCTGCCAGTGCTGTCAACCGCTACGCTCCTTGGAGAATTGAATTCATAGTTGCCAGTGCCCCTCTTGCCCCCGACCGTTGCAAGGTAGCTGTGCTGGGCATCAAAAACCTGTACTCTGTGGTTATCTTTGTCTGCAACATAAATCTTTCCTTCACTGTCGATTGCTATGCCTCTCGGTCTGTTAAACTCACTGTTGCCGCTGCCCTGCTTGCCCCCGATTTTTCCCAAATATTTTCCAGAGGAGTCCAATATTGTGATTTGCTGCCTCTCGTCCTCGCTTACAAAGAGCCTGCCCTGGCTGTCTATTTTAATGTACTTGGGGCTGAAATAGTATGCGGAATAATCCGCCTTGCCTACTCCGTGCAACTCATCAACGAAATTAAATTGGGAATCAAAAACCACTACTCTATTGTTTCCGGTGTCGGCAACAATAAATCTTCCAGCCGAATCAATTGCGACCTTTGTGGGGGAATCAAATTCATGGGTTATTGTGGCAATATGGGAAAAGTCTTTGTCAAATACCTGTACGCGGTTATTCTGCTGGTCAGCAATCGCTATTCTACCGCCCCTTATTGCGATTCCGGTGGGGTAATTGAATGTTCTGTTTGTGTTTCCCAATGAACCGAATTCGCTGCTCTTCCCCCCCTGCAAATCAAAGACCTTTATCTTGTGGTTTGCGCTGTCAGCAGCATAGAACTTTCTCTCAAAGAAAACAACATCCTCAGGCTTGTTCAAGCCCTCTGTTATCTCTCTGGTAGCAGCGGGGTTTCCAATCTCTATGAGGTAAATGGCATTGTGGGAATCGCTCGCTGCGACAAGCTTGCCATCAAAACCACTTAAGCCATAGAACCTTCCATGGATGCCATAGGCAGCCTCTGCAATAGTTTCAACATACTGCAACTGCCTATCAAAAACCTGTATTCTTTGGTTG
>JAFCCK010000028.1 GCA_017610245.1 Candidatus Iainarchaeum sp. | reverse complement strand
TTAAAAAAGATGGCTACTATGTCTCAAAACCTTTAAATTAATTAAAGCCTTATTCCATACCAATGACCGCAAGAGACGAGTGGATTCTTTTCCTGGAGAAAAACCCAGAGTTCCACGAATTGACAAAATCGTCGCTTTACATCTCAATTATGGACCTTCTTGGAAAAGGCTCTCTTAACATAGATAAGATTCACTCCTCTTTTCCGCGTATTGAAAGCAAAGACTTGGATTTGATTGTTGATTCGCTAGTTAAGTTAAAGCTTGTTTCCAGAGTACGTTTTGGTGCGAATATTGTTTACACCCTGACTTCCTTGGGGAGAAAGCTTTTAAGAATTTATAGAAAAGCTAGGGAAGGCTTCAAAATAGAATAGCTTTTAATAGTTATTCCCTCAATTTACTTAGAGGTCTTTTTGATGGGGAGAGTGTTGGTAGCTGTACTTGGTGTTGGAAAAGGTAGCTGGGGGCACGTTGCTAGGCTAATTGCGGAGGAAGAGTGGGACAAAATCATTTTGATTGGAAATGAGTGGGGCAAGGAAAACTTCTCCCCAGCAAAAGAAGTAGACTGGATAATTGTAAACAATCGTGCGGGCTTTGAAGTGATAAAAAACACCATAAAGGAAAGCCTGCCCGATGAGGAAATCATCGTGTCTCTCATTAGCGGCTCTGGGAAAGAGCACATGGCGCTGGTAGCTGCTTTAAAGGAAGCAAATAAGAGCTTCAAGGTTGTTGTTTTAACAGGCGAAGGAACGAAATACTACTGAAGAGATTCAGATGCTACTCATCGCGTTGCTTCTCATAATCTTTCTATTAAGCATTCTTTTACTAATTTTCTTCAGAAAGAGTTCTCGGCTGGAAAGGGCTTTACAAGAGCTTTCCTTCAGCAAAAGCAGCCAAGCGGTAAAGTATGGGAAGATGACAGAGCAGTTTGTCCCATTCGTTGAGGAATTACCCTTCGCGAGCAGCAACTTCCGCTTCATTGGCAGCCCAATTGATGGAATCGCATTTGAACCCGACAGCATAATATTCTGCGAATTTAAGGCAGCTAATGGCAAGCTCTCTCCGCTGCAGCAGAATATCAAGAAGCTGGTTGAAAACAAGTGTATTCAGTGGCTTGAATTTAGGATAAGGGAGTAAGTCTCATTCATAGGTTCTTGTGGTTTTTCCTGCTTTAAAGTTCTCAATTGCTTTCTCAAGTAATTTTTCCCCGTAAGGAGTGGGATACTGCCCGTTCAAGCAAGCCATGCACAAGTCCTTTTTTCCCAGCCCAATTCCATTAACCAATCCATCAATGCCTTGGTAGATAAGTGAATCCGCGCACATTCTCTTCCTTATGCATTCATTGTGTTTTTCGCTGAATGCAGCTTTTGAGGAGATTTCCTCCAAAGTTGAACAGTTCGGTGCGGCAAGTTCCAACAAAGTTGACATATCAATGCCATAAAAGCAGGGGTACCTTATTGGGGGGCAGCTTACCCTTACATGCACTTCCCTTGCCTTTCCAATGCTCTTTATTTCCTCTACAAGTGTTTGAGTTGTAGTGCCCCGCACAATACTATCTTCAACCAAAAAAACACGCTTTCCCTTTAAAACGCTCTTATTTAGAATGAATTTGTCCCTCACTTTCTCAGACCTGTTGCTTCCCTCAATGAACGTCCTGCCAACGTACCTGTTCCTTATTAACCCCTCCTGGCTTGGCGCACCAAGCTCCAATGCAAAGGAATCAGCAGCTGGCTTTGCCGTATCTGGCACACCAACAACAATTGTGTTACTATCAGCCTTTTCGGTTTCTTTTTTTGCAAGCTCTTTCCCAAGACGCCATCTAACATCATACACGCCAATTCCATCAATCTGGGATGCAACATTCGCGAAGTAAACCCACTCAAACATGCAGTGTGCTTTCCTTTCGCATTTCGCATATCTCTTCACTTCAAAAGAGTTGTTTTCCGCAATAATCATTTCGCCTGGTTGCAATGCCTTTGACTTTTCTATTCCTATTGTGTTGAGTGAAGCGCTTTCAGATGCAGCTGCGAACATTCCATCAGAATTACCATATTCAAGCGGTCTGTTCCCGGTAGGGTCTCTCAGTACAACGATTTGTCCATCTGCATTAATATAAGAGATATTGTACGAGCCATCAAAAATCTCAGGCAAAGCTGAAAAAGCCCCAACCAAATCCCTTTTCTTAGAACCCATGAATTGTTTTGCAATGAAATGCATTAATATCTCTGTGTCAGTGTTTCTAACAAGATGGTAGTTGTCTCCCTCTAGCTTCTTCTTTAATTCAGCAAAGTTTGCAATATTTCCGTTGAATCCAAAACAGAACCATTTCCAAGTTCTACCATGGTGTTTCTCAAAAGGCTGGGCATAGTCATCAGATTCAATGCCAGAGGTAGCATAGCGAACATGCCCTATTCCTTTGCTTCCAGCATATCGGTTTGTTATGGCTTTTCTCTGGGCATTATGGCTAAGCTTGAAGACCTCGTTTACAGAGCCAAGCCCCTTGTATGTATCAATCAGCCGGGCCCTTTCCTTATCATAGGTCGTTATTCCTGCTGAAAGCTGACCCCTGTTTTGTTCCTGCAGAAGCATCTTGTAGAGCAAACCTACTAATTCAGTTTTCTTCCTTCCGCTACCCTCTAAGTTTATGGCTGCAATACCACACATTTTTATCTAAAAGAAATTAGCCAATGAAAGCCTTTTAAATTAGATGAATTCCGCCGACATTTACTGAATTTGATATCTAAGCAAAGCAGATATTCCGCCAATACCGTGCAATTTTTCTCCTGCTTCATGCTCTTTTCCAACTAAGTGTATTTCCCCGCGGGCCTTCTCAACCTTGTCCATTATTTCCTCAACCTTTTCCCTGTTCTCTAAAAAGAAATTTTCCAGCACAAGCAGCTTTTCCACAGCGCCAAAATCAGCTGCTTTCTCGCATTCTCGCAGCCCAATCGCTACTAGCCCAGAATCCTTTCCCAGCTCCTCGAATATTTTCTCCACAAGCTTTGTTTCCCTCAAAACCTGCATTTCCTGGGCAATCTTTTCAAGTGCATTTCCCTTCAGCAACTCCTGCAAGCCAGTTTTTCCCACGCTGTTGGTACCCTCAAAGAACAGCTGCTCGGCAACCTTTACGCCCTTCCCCTCCATAAATTTACGCAAATTGTTCTTCGTAAAGCCAGGTCCTGCAAAAACAACTTTTTCTGCATCTATCTCCCTTGCTTTGTCAACGATTTGTTGAAAATATTTATTCCTAATGCTTTCATCTTCTTCCTGCCTCTTCCCGTGCTTCCCGCTCCTGATGGTTACCTTCTCCTCAATGCCAAATTCTCGCAGCAAGGCAAAGTCAGCCTGCTCGTCATCCAGCACAACCAACAGCATTTTGCCAGCGTGCGACGCCCTAACAGCTCTCTCCAGCCTTTCAATCTGAAAGCGCTTCAACCGCTCTTTCTTTATCTCAATTTTTCTGCCCAGCTCTATCTCCAGGCTGTGATGGGCGCCCTTCTCCAACAAATCTTCGGGCTTTCCCTCAACAATCTTCCCATTTGCGCGCAGCACGCCAGAATGCCTGTCAAATTCAATCCCTTCAACTTCCACCTGCAGAAACATCTTAACCCTTTCTGCTTTTCCCCCTGGTTCCTTCGCCTTTATCCTCCTGTCAGTTGTTCCGCTAACCAAATCGTGCTTTTCAAGCACCCGCTCAAGGTGCCAGAGGTCATCTCGCACTTCTGGCACCACCTTCACTACATTGTTTTTCCTGTCAATCTGCAGAATCCGCATGAATAATTCAAGCCCCCAACGTTTCGTTATAAGAAAATAATATTTTTATCTCATATAACGAAACGTTACTAAACAGTTTTAAATGCTTTTTCAATCACAATAATTAAATATAACGCCTTATTCTTGCTTAATATACTACTCCAATAAGGTTGATTTGCTATGCCAAGAATAGCTGTAATAGACAGGGAGAAATGCATCAATGGGGAGGGCTGCCCCTTTCTGTGCAGCTCGATTTGCCCAGTCAACAGAACAGGCAAGGAATGCATTACGCTTGGAGAGGACAACAAGCCCACCATAAGCGAGGAGCTCTGCATTGCCTGCGGAATCTGCCAAAAGAAATGCCCCGCTTCCTGTATTGCTATTATCAACCTCGCCAGCGAAAAGCATGCTGTACCACTACACCAATTTGGTGAAAATACCTTCCGTCTCTATGGTCTGCCCTCTCCAAAGAAGAATGCTGTTATAGGGCTGCTTGGAAAAAATGGCATAGGGAAAACCACTGTACTGAACATTCTCTCGGGAAACATTGTTCCCAATCTAGGGCAATTCAATGAAAAGCCCGCTTATAGCAAGGTGATACAATTCTTTAAGGGCAAGGAAGAGCAGGCTTTCTTCACTGCCCTTTCAGCAGGAGAGCTAAAGCTGTCATACAAGCCGCAGAACGTTGATGCAATAGTGGAGAAATTCAAGGGAAAGGTTGAAAAACTGCTGCAAAAAGTCGACGAAAAAGATAAATTGCAAGAGCTCACAAAGCAGCTTGAAATAGATTCAATCCTGCAGCACAGTATTTCCAAAGTTTCAGGAGGGGAGCTTCAGAGAATTGCTATTGCGGCATGCTTGCTGAAAGATGCGGACATCTACTTCCTGGATGAGCCCTCTTCATACCTAGATGTAAGACAAAGGCTCAGAATAGCGAAGCTCATTAGAGAGCTCGCTTCCAGCAACAAGCAGGTTGTTATTGTAGAGCATGACCTTGCTGTCCTGGATTACCTAAGCGACTATATCTATGTCCTCTATGGTGAGCCGGCAGTATACGGCATTGTCGGAAATCCGAAAAGTACCCTCAACGGCATAAATGAGTTTTTGGATGGCTTCCTCCGCGATGAAAATGTCCGCTTTAGGGAGAAGGAACTGCACTTCAGCGTAAGGGCAGCAGCAAAAAAATCAAAGAGGGCAGCAGCCCTGCAATACCCTGCCCTGAAAAAAACATTGGGAGAATTCCACCTTGAAACAGAGCCTGGGGAGCTCAGAAAGGGAGAAGTGGTTGGCGTTCTAGGACCAAACGCGATAGGAAAAACCACTATGGTTAAAATGTTCGCTTCCGAACTAAAACCAGACAACACTGCACTTGATTTCTCTCTGAAGATTGCTTATAAACCACAGTACATCAAGCCAAAAAAAGACATGCTGGTGAAAGAGCTTTTCTCCACCAACATCGATACTAGCCTGTTTGAGCTTGAAATCGAGAGAAGGCTAAAGGTAAAGCCACTGTTCGAACACAAGCTGAGCGAACTGAGCGGTGGCGAGCTGCAGAAAGTGAGCATAGCCTACAATCTTGCGATAGAAAGCGATTTAGTGCTGCTTGTCGAACCCAGTGCCTTCATCGATGTTGAGGACAGGCTTCGTGTTGCTGATGCAATTAAAAGCATTGTGGATGTAAAGGAAAAAATCGCGATGGTTGTTGACCACGACATCCTCTTTCAGGACTATGTAAGCGATAGCTTGATTGTTTTTTCAGGCGAGCCAGCAGAAAAGGGCTTTGCCTCAAAGCCCCTCCCAAAGGAGGATGGAATGAATGCCTTCCTTCGCGAAATGGGAATAACTTTTAGGAGGGACCCTAGCACTGGTCGCCCAAGAGCGAACAAGCCCGACAGCCAAAAAGACAAAGAGCAGAAAAAGCAGGGAAAATATTACTACCAATAGCATTGAGAATACATGCCCACTATAGAGGAAATTTTCTCAAACAAAAGCGAGTTGCATCAAATCCTTACAAATCTTCCTGAACCCAGTTTTCCCGCCCTAAGAAAAGCCTTTTTAGAATCGGTCGAAGAGAGCGTGAATGGCATTGAAAGGGCAGCTGTCCTTTTCTCTGGCGGCATTGACTCCTCCCTTATTGCAAAAGCCATCTCCCAAAGAACTCCATGCACGCTTTTTTCAGCTGGCTTGAAGAGCTCCTCCGCATCTAGTTTTTCATCCAGAGCAGCAAAACTGCTACATCTCCCATTGGAAAGTGTTTCAGTGAAAGAGCATGATTTGCCTTCCCTTTTGGATAAAGCAGGTGAAGTAATCTCTTCAGCCGATTTCCTGCAGTTGCAGATTGCTGTGCCGGAGTTTATTGCAATGAAAGCAGTAAAGGAAAGCGGCTTCAAGCACGTTTTTTCCGGCCAAGGAGCTGACGAACTCTTCTTCGGCTATGACCAATTCAGGAGAGAGCTTGAAAAAGGCGCTTCCTTTGAGCGATTGGAGCATCTTCGGCAACAAAAGCTTCTCAATCTCTGGAAAGACAACCTTTCAAGAGACCTCGCCATCGCAAAGCACTTCTCCCTTGAATTAAAAGCACCTTTCCTCTCCCCGCAATTCATAAAGCAAGCCTTGGCTTTCCCTGCAAAGGAAAATATTCTCTCAGGTAACGATGTCCTCAGGAAAAGGGTGCTGAGAAAGCTCGCAGAGCAGCTCTCCCTTCCCCTTGAAATTGCTCAGAGAAGAAAAAAGGCAATCCAGTATGACAGCGGGCTCTCAAAAGAGCTGAAAAAGCTATTGGGAACATAAATTATTGGGCCCGCTTAGAATTTCGTCGACTTCACAAACCCCTGACTGCATATCTTCTATATCAATGAGGCAAGAGCCTCCTGAAGAATCACTGCTTACGGCTTTCTTGAAAGTCACTTGCTTCTCATAAAATACGCTTGACTCTGCCCCAAAATCTTTCCCGCACTTGATTGTTGCATTAATTGTAATGTTTCCAGAAGCCCCACTAAGGCTTGGCCCTGCACTTACAATGCATTCCCCTTCCCACATTTCATTTAAAATCTGTGGAAAATAAGTTGAGACCGCTGTTCTGGCAGCCCCAGTGCTATAAGTGCAGTTGCCACTCCCAAATACAGAATCAGCGATTGCGTCGCTCGCAGCCTTGTCCAGCACATAGCGCGCATTCTGCCAGTGCATCTTCACTTCCATCATTGAGCTGCCGTAGATGCTGTCCCCCTGCATTGCAATCCTCTGCCCCGCAGTTGCAATAATCGCTACCGCCAATACCAACGCGGTTAATGCAATTACCCCGCTGTAAATCCCCTTTCTCATCACATCCCCTTGCAGTATTTTTTTTCAATTGGGCTGCTCCAAGTGCTGTTAACCCGTATTTCATACCCATACACTACACTGCAGGAGGCAAACTCGTCTGATGGAAGTGTTCCCGAAAGCCCCATTTGTCCCGCATCCTTCCCCAAATAAAAGCCCACAACTGCCGCATCCTCTGCAATCCTGTCGCTTGCAGCATAAGCTCCTGCCTTTGGCTCCGCAACCTGGAAATACATAACAAGCAGCCCACCCACCATAATAACCACAATAAGCGCAAGCGCCGCATCCAGGCTGAAAATAAATCCTTTCCTCACGCTTTCCACACCCTTAACCTTACCGTTTGCTCATACATTTTACAGTTTGGGTCTGACTTCAGACAGTCTTCAAGTTCCCCCTTAGATATTTGATATCTATTTCCCCCATTGAAAATTACTACCTTTCTATCAACTGAATAAACGTTTTCAGAGCCTGTGGGGTCTCCCTTGCAATCGTATGATTGGGGATGCAATTGTTGCCCTGCTCCTGGAGTTTCAATCAAACAATCGTAGTCAGCCGAAATTGCCATCCATTGCTGGCTTATTCTTAGTGAATTGATATGGGGCAGGCAATTCATTAAACTGTGCAATGGACTGCCACCCTCATCTTTTAGCTCACAAACAATATCCGGATTGCTCACCAGCAAATCAGCCGCAGTTTCCGCCACTCCCTTAAGCTCAAGCCACTGCAGCTCCTCATTCTCATTGTAGGTTTTTATTTCAGCGAACTGGATAAGCAGCCCTAGAGCGAGCGTTAGCGCTATAAGAGAAATCAGGAAATCCAGCGAAAATATTTGTCCTCTCTTATCCAATTCTATCAGCTCTACGAAATTTCAAGGATGTCCCCACAATCTATTTGGTCGGACCTGGTAAGCCCAGCATCATTGAATTCAGGAATATCTACCCTTATTGTTTCCCCATCAAGGTTATAGCTAATTTCCCCTGCTGAAAGGTCAATACTGCACTCCTGCAATGTTCTTTCTTCCGGCACTAGAATCTTTTGGGTTTTGTATTGTATTTCTAAGTTGTCTGCATCTCCCAAAGCGCTTGCTGTTGAAATAATCCTGTACAGTTCTAGTGCAATAAGCTTCTCCTGGTTTCTCACTGCAGCTGCTTTCTGCATTTCCTGCATCTCAGCATTCAACAGCTGCATTCCCCCAATGAATATAAGTGCAACTATTATCGCAAGAATAAAGTCAAAGCTGACCTGCCCCTTTTGCATATCGCTACTATTAGGAATTAATTCCTATTTAAAATTAGTGTTCCCCTACAATTAAACTTTTCCCAGTCATTTCCCCGGGCTTTTTTAAGCCCATCAATTCCAATACTGTGGGGGCAACATCCTGCTGTCCACCATTCCTCAATTTTACTTTCTGGAGTTTCTCATCTTTGGAAATAAGGATGAAGTTTACCGGGTTTTTTGAATGGGCTGGCTTCGGCTTTCCATTCGCATACAGTTTCTCTTCTGCACTTCCATGGTCAGCAGTCACAATCACAACATAATCATTCTTTAGCCCCGCATCAACAACTTTTCCAGTACAGTTATCCACTACCTCCACGCACTTTACAATCGCCTTTTTTATCGCGCTGTGTCCTACCAAATCGCAGTTTGCAAAGTTTATTAAAATAAAGTCAAATTTTTTGCTTTCAATTTCTTTTACAGCCCTTTCAGTAACTTCATATGCCGACATTTCTGGCTTCTGGTCATAGGATGGCACTTTGGGAGAAGGAATCAGAATCCTCTCTTCTCCCTTGTAGGGTTTCTCTATCTGTGAATTGAAGAAGTATGTCACATGCCCATATTTCTCTGTTTCAGCGATCTTTGCTTGCCTCAAGTTGTGTTTGCTTATGGTTTCACTTAAATTGTTTCTTATTTTTTCCTTCTCAAATGCTACAGGGCACTTAAATGTTTTATCGTAATTGGTCATTGTTGTGAAAAGAACTTTTGGCCATTTATCCCTTTTGAATTTTGAAAAGGATTCAAAAATGAATGCCTCTGTAAGTTGCCTCGGCCTGTCGGTCCTGAAATTGAAGAAGATAACGCTGTCATCATCCTGTATTGGCACAAATGGCTCTATTACTGTTGGTTGAATATAATAATCTGTTTTGTCCCCTCTTTCATACGCTTGCTCAATCGCCTCAAAAATATCCTTTGCCTTAAATCCCTTTCCTGAGGTAAGCATCTCGTATGCTTTCTTTGTTCTGTCCCAATTATTGTCCCGGTCCATACTATAATACCTTCCAGCAATTGAAGCAATTTTTCCAATGCCGATTTCCCCTGCCTTATCTTCAATCATCCCAGCATATTTCCCCGCGCTTTTTTCAGGAACATCCCTGCCGTCTGCAATGAAATGAA
>JAFCCK010000027.1 GCA_017610245.1 Candidatus Iainarchaeum sp. | reverse complement strand
GACTTGAATCCAACAAGTACCCCCCTATTGTCTCTCAGCACATCCCTTGCATAGAGATAGGGTGTGGAAACACAGGCTTTTCCCGCTCCAACAGCATAAGCCAATGTTCCGCTACTTATTTGGTTTGGGTCATAGTAAGGGGTGACATATACATCTGTAGCTTGGAGGTATCTGCAAAGTTCTCTCAACGGTAAGAATTTATTGTAGAATCTTACATTCTTCACTAAACCCTTTTCTTTAACCATTTTCTTCAACTGCTTCCTGTACCGTTCACCCTCCAGGTTCCTTATAACAGGGTGGGTTTCCCCAATTACAAGGTATAAAAGCTCTGGGTGCTTTTTCACTATTTTTGGCAGAGCCCTTATAACATAGTGGATTCCCTTCCTTTTGCTCATCAAACCGAAAGTGCTGATGACCTTTCTCCCTTTCAGGCCCAGAGCTTTCTTCACCCTCTCGCCTTCACCATACCTAATGTTTGGCACACCATGCGGTATCGCAACAAGCTTCCTTGGCATTACGCCGTACTGCTTTCTTAGAATGTCCTGGCCAAAGCCGCTTATTACAACAACTTTCTCACTGTTTTTGCAAATCTTTTTCACAACATATTCCCTGTGCCTGTCCATCTTTGGAGCTCCGGGCAAAACAGAGTGGAATGTTGTAACAACTGGCTTTTCCAGCCCCTCAAGGAAAGGAATCAGGTAATCGCCATATTTCCCACCAAAAATTCCGAATTCGTGCTGAATGCAGACAAGCTTTACTTTATTGTCCCGGTTTATTTTCTCAGCAGCAATGAGATAGCTGTCCTGGTCTTCCTCATCTATTTGGATATTCACTCTCCCGGGATAGTTGTAGGTAGAGAAGAGGTTTTCGTTCATCGCAGCTACTTTACAGTGAGTTTTGCCCTTACTTGCCTTTTCAATTGCCGTAACTAGGTCTAAGCAAAACGTTGCAATACCGCACTCCCTTGGCGGGAAAGTGCTCAAAAACTGAATATAGTTCCCAACCATAAGCGTGATTCAAATATAGCCTTCCTTCTTTCTTGCAGTGCAGACTTCACCCAATTCTTTTATCAGCTTCTCGTACAGTGTTACGTGCTTTCTCGCTACAATACTCCACTTTATTTGCTTTGTTACATAGTGGGATGCTCTTTTTGCATACCTCTTCCTCAGCTCATCGTGTGTCATGAGCCTTATAATGGCATGCTCCAACTCAAAGTCATCTTTCGGCGGGACAGTCATCCCTGCCTTGCTTGCCTCTACCTCTGCCTTCAACCCTTCCATAGCTGTTGCAACTACAGGCACTCCAAGAGCAAAGCTGTGTGCCAAGTTTCCTGATTGGGAAGCTCTGCTGTAGGGCAAAACCATCAAATCGAATGATGAAAGTATTTTGTCATACTGCTCTGGAGCAAAGCTGCCAGTTATTACTTTTATGCTCTTCTTTTCCTTGCTCTTATTTATTTCCTTCAAAAGTTTTGGCTTGTACAGTTGTCCAGAGGTAGAGCCAGGCCTGGCATCACCCGCAACAACCAACACAGCATTCTTCCCAATCTTCTTCTTTATGTTTGGCCAAAGCCTTACGACCCTCTCAAATTCCTTGTTTGGCTCCCACCAGCCAAGCAGCCCCACAACCTTTTTTCCCTCAAGCCCCAATTCATTCTTTGATTTGTAGTTCAACGGCTTTATGCCCTTTGCCCCGTGTGGAATAACATAAACATTTTTTGGGACAAAATCAATGTTTATTGGGAGATAAATTTTTTGGTATTCCTCATGCACTATTCCAGCGTTTGTTATCTCTAAGGTCAGTTCCATGAACTTTGACTGGGCCCTATCCAAAACAGTGTAGATACTATGGTATGTCACAACGATTGGGAATTTTGCTTCAACATACCACTTGAAGAATGTTCTCAAAAGCCCAGTGCTGCTGTCATTTTTAAAGTTGTAGAGAGCATACTCGTGCTGAATATGCACCACATCCGGCTTTATTTTTTCAACCTCTTTGTAAAGCTGCTCGTTCCAGTCTGCATCCGCCAAATTGGTTTTCTTCACTTTCAGAACAGGGTGCACATTCCTTTCCCCTCTTTTTCCACCATCAGAAAAAGTAACCACATGCACCTCGTGCCCCCGCTTTCCCAATGCCCTTACCAAATCCTGACTGTAAGTGGCAATGCCGCAGTGCCGCGGTGGCCAGCTCGTTACAAACGCAATTTTAATGATCTCACCCAATAAATTAAATTAAAAACAATTTTAATCCTATTCTAATTATGCTTAAAATTGCCCTAACAGGCAGCATTGCTTCCGGTAAAAGCGCAATCCTAAGGTTTTTTGCTCAGCAGGGCATTCCCACGATAGATGCGGATGAAATAGTGAAAGCGCTCTATAGGAGAAGAGAAGTGAAGGAAAAGGTTCTTGCCCTTTTCCACACTTTTGATAGGAAAGCTATTGCATCCCAAATTTTCTCCAGCCCTAGCAAAAGAAAAGAATTGGAAGAGCTTCTGCATCCCTTGGTAGGGTGGGAAATAAAGGAAAAGATGCGCAGCTTGCAAGAAAAAGGGGAAAAAATGGTTGTAGTGGAAGTGCCGCTGCTTTTTGAAGCAGACCTGCAGAAACTCTTTGATAGAGCGATTGCTGTAAAGGTTTCCAAGCAAGAGCAAATTGCCCGGCTGAAAAGGCAGGGGTTGAGCGAAAAGGAATTCTTGCTGCGGATAAACAGCCAGCTTTCTACAGAGGAAAAGGTTAAAAAGGCAGATTTTGTAATAGATAATAACGGCAGCCTACAGCATGCATTCAAGCAGGCTGAAAAAATTTTGAGGCAATTGAATGGTTAAAAGAACAGCAATTTATCCGGGAACGTTTGATCCCATTACTTTGGGGCACGTTGATATCGTGCAACGCGCACTGAAGCTATTCGACAAAATAGTTGTTGCTGTAACATCAAACCCCCAAAAAAAATCCATGTTTTCTTTGAAGGAAAGGGTTTCTCTTACGAGAAAATCCTTTGCAAAATTTCCCTCTGTTGAGGTTGATTCATTCGATGGATTGCTTGTTGACTATGCAAAGAAACGGAATTGCAATGTAATTCTGCGTGGGCTACGCGAGCTTAGCGACTTTGAGCATGAATTCCAGCATGCCATAGTTAACAGAAAGCTTGCTGGCAGCATTGAAACAGTTTTCATAATGACCTCAGCCAAATACTTCTACCTCAACAGCACTGTTGTAAAGGAAATCGCTTTACTGCACGGAAAACTTGACTGTTTTGTCCCAAAGGCAGTGGAAGAGGCGTTAAGAAAAAAATTCAAAAAATAGTCTTTTGCCACAATTTTTATCTACTTTGATAGAAACCTTTTTAAACCAGGAATATGTTTATATAGTAGAATTGCCTAGCAATTAAGTGTTTATCATTGTTAGGATGTCCATTTTCAAGCAGGGCTTGAAAAGGGCGCTTTTCAACGAAGTTGAAAATGCGTGAATGAAAAACTGATAGGAGGTAGGATAAATGGAAAAGCGAGGACAATCAGCACTTGAATACCTAATGACCTATGGGTGGGCACTGATAGTAATTGCAATCGTAATAGGAGTACTAATCTATGTTACCAGCACTTCAACAGGCGGAATAGTTTGCCAGAGCCAAAGCACCCAGATAGTCTTGAAAGAATGGAGTGTTGCTACAGGCACAGATAATGTTGGAGTGACAATCCAGAATGCGACAGGCGGCGCTATTACAATTAGCTCGGTTGCAAGCGGCGGCGATTTCGCGGACGATACAAATAGTGGACCATTCCCATCAATTGCAAAGAATGCTACTTATCCTTTGACTGGAATTTCCGGTCCTGACGCCAGTGGCTCAATTAACAACGGAACCGTAACAGTCAGTTACACTACCGAAGGCCAATTGCCCGCAACAGCAACCATAGTTTGCGCTGGAACAGTCTAAAACCATTGACTTTTCCTTTCTTCTTTTTCTTCTTTTTAACTAGTTTCAGCCACCCGCATTTTCTTTAGAACAAGAACATTACCCTTCCAAAGAACTGTTCCATAAATACCCTTGTTATATGGAACAATGCGAATGCTATTGCTAGGATAAGGGGCAAATACCTTATCCCACCTTTTTCGCTGCCAGTACTAATCACCCCTAAGGTCATTGAAGCGAAAAGGCACGTAAAAAACAGAGCTATTTGGGCAAAGAACACAACAAATTCCTCGGTTATTTCAATTTTGGGAATCCCAACCAACCTTAGGGCGGGGCTTCTTGCAGCGTATTCCTCAATTTGCTCTGGAGAAATGCCAATGCCTGCGGTCTGCTCGCCCAGCACCCCCACAATGTAACTGCTTATCCCAAAGAGCAATGGGGCCCCCAACGCCGCCGAGAAGAAGATGAGCATCACATACATGCTAATGTTTGCTCTTATCTCTGCCCTCAATGCGTTTTCCTCCCTCAAATCACTGCTCAACTCTATCAACAAGTCAGCTATTTGGCCGCCGCTCTTGATTCCCTGGGAAATCAGCCACATCGTTCTCTCAAGCACATTGCTTTTGATTTTTTTAGGGATCTCCATCAGAGCCTTTTCCATCCTCTCCCCGCTTAAAATCCTTTTGCTTGTTTCCCGCAGTTCCTGGGAGAGGGGCCCAAATTCTGGCCTCGCGCTAACAAACAGGGCCCTTTCTGTTGTCAGCCCTGCTTTAATGTTTGAGGCAATCAATTGCAATGCATCTGGCAGTATTTTTTCCACAAACTTCCCCTTTCCTTCGGCAATGCTGTTTATCCAAAAGAATACGCCACCAGCAAACAAAGCGAAAGATAGCACAAAGCTTGCTATAAAAGGAAGCCGAAGCAGAACATAGGCATTCAACGCAATGGCAATGCTTAAACCAAAGCCAAACGCCAGAACAAAGCCAACAAAGCGATGTTCATCCACCTCTATGCCAATATATTCCAACTGCTCGTTGACCCATCCAACAATCCTTTTGGGAACGAGTGCTGCTATTCTCTCATAAAGCATTTTTATACACCCATCAAGCTCGGTCTCCTTGATTTAATTATACCCAAATACATCAATTCAGCCAAAACAATAAACCCAAGTAATGCCCAAAATGTGAACTCTGTTATCTCAATTTTTGGAAACGAGCCTAGCACTATCAAAAAGGTTAACCCCAAAGCAGGGATAATTACCCCAATCATCAAGTAAACAAGCGAGAGCACTCTCAAATTGCTTCCATAACGTTGTATTTCAATTTCTTGCTCCCGCGTCATTGATGCAACACTTTCGCTTAAAACATCAGAAACGTCTGCCCCTGCTTTCATTCCGTTGACGAGCTGCCACACTACTTTCCTCAGGTAGGGACTAGGGTTTTCTGTTGCAATTCGCTGCAAGGCAGCTTCCTCCGCTACACCAGTGTTTATTTCATCCACCGCTTCCTTGATTTCCTCGCTGAGTTGTCCATACTTTCCACCTGCAACCATGGTAAGCACATTGAAGAGGCTTATCCCGCTTTTTATTTGCACGAGCATTGTCCTCAACGCGTACACCAAATTTGATTCAATCGCCCTGACCTTTTTCTTTATCTGGATTTTTGGATACATCGACATTTGAATAAATATCAGAAAAGCGGCAACCAAGCCAATTGTTACGCCAAGCAAAAGGAATTCAGGAATAGTTACGCCCAAAATGATGTGTGTCGCTGTTATAAATTTTCCCAGCAGAAATGAACATATTCCTGTGAAGAGAAAGAAGTAGAAAATAAAGCCAAAAATCATTATTGCAGCGTACTCCTCTGCGTCAGCATCTATATCTGCTTGCTTTAGCTCCAATTCAAGGTAAGGGAAGGCCTTTGCCAACCTATAGCCCAAGCCGAGAAAGGGGGATGCCACCCTTTTCATCATGGGCAATGGCAGAATAGAAAACGGAATGTTTTTTGCCATTCTATTCCCCCAAGGGCTTATTTTTTTCCGCCGCCTGCAGCACTGAATCTGGGTCCATGTAATAGTGTGCCATTACTCTTCCCACATCATTTACCCTATTGATTTTTAATTTTACCATCCACTCCAACATCTTTTGCTTGTTTCTTATTTCCCCCATCAGCTCGTCCTTGCTTAAGCCTGTGTGCAAACTCAGTTCATCAAAGAACCTGATACTGTCACTGTGTCGCACAATTTTATCATCTGCGCCCCTCCACCTGTGTAGAATGTTTGCCTTAACGCTTTCCTCCCCCTCCCCCCGCTTCTCTAAAATGTATTCCGCTACCTGTAGCACTCTCCTCACACCCAGCCTTCTATTCCTGAACATCACTACATTCAAATGCACAGAGTCAAGCATGCTTATGGGGGTATTTATTGGCGGATTCGTTAGCCTCCTTATTGTTTCATCAGCTGTGTTTGCGTGCACTGTTGTGTAAACGCTATGCCCAGTATGCATCGCCTCAAACATCACTTCAGCCTCCTTCTGCCTCCTTATTTCCCCTACAATTATCCTGTCAGGGCGCATCCTCAAGCTGTTCACCAACAAATCAAGCATACTAACGCCGCCCTTCCCCTCTGGGTTAGGTTCTCTCGTTGTTAGTGGCACCCAATGCAGGAAATCAGGTGCTTGCAACTCGCGAGTGTCTTCAATACTCAGCATTCTGTGGTTTGGCTGAATAAAGGGCAAACAAACACCCAGCATAGTGGTTTTTCCGCTTGCTGTGCCACCTGAAAACACTATGTTTAACTCGTATTCAATCGCTTCCCACAGCAAGGCCATCAATTCACTATTCACTGTCTTGTTTTCTATGAGGTCTGCCACTGTCCAGGGCTCTCTTCTGAACCTCCTGATGGTAATGGTGTTTCCCTTGCTGGAAATGGGGAACAGTGTGGCATTTGCCCTGTCCCCAGTAAGGAGGTGAGCATCCAGCAAAGGGTTTAATGTTGTTATCTGTTTTCCCACTCTTCTGGCAATAATACTTGCATAGTTCTGGATTTCTTCCTCAGGCTGAATTAAGATGTTTGTTTGCAACCAGCCATACTTCTTGTGATACACCCAAACAGGCTCCTTGCTCTGGTTTATCACTATTTCCTCAAGGTTGCCATCTGCCAGCAAAAACTCTATTTTTCCCAGCCCAAGCATTTCCTGCATCAGTATTCCAATCAATGTTTTCCTGGTTTCTGGCTCCATCTTTGGCAGTTCTTGGGATAGCAGGGCTTCCGCCCTTTTGCTGAATTTTTCCTTCATCCTTTCAATGAATTTTGGGTCAAGCAATTTTTCTGTTTGAATGCTTGTTTCCGCAACAAGCGTGTTCTTCAAATTTTCAAGCAAGGCTGTTGTTCCAGGACCATAGCTCGGAAAATTCAGGAAGTATTCTCGTACGAAAGCCTCTTCCCTTTCAACTATGTTCACTTCAACCCTAATCTTGTCGCTTTCAACATGGTATGTTTCAATCACATTTGCCTTTTCAGTTTCCTCTGCCATGCTCCCACCTATTTTTTCTTCTTGCCTTTTTTCTTTTTTTCCTCCTTATAATTTATGTCCAACAGCTTCATTCTGCCAATAGCAGGATATTCAATCTTTATCAGCTTGCTTTTCTCCAGCACATCGCAGCATTCCTTGAAACGCTTTTTGTCCATATGCAGTTCTTTTCTTGCTTTAGTCACATTCACTTTTCCTTTTTTCCTAACATAGTTCAACACCCCATCAAAGTCTGTCACAATCCTGTACTTTTTGATTTCTTTTGCCATTGCCTTGATTTTCTCTTTCTTCCTTGATATAAATGGAATCTCAGTTTTTGGCGGCGCAGCAATTTCTTTCGCCTCCATTTTCTTTGCTTCCTTTTCCAACTCAATCAGGTTAATGAGCTTATCAAAGTCTTGGATGATGCGATTCTTATCCAAAGTGCCAAACTCTTTTTCCACCTCCTCCTTTGAAATCTTGTACTTTTTCAGCAAATCCCCAACATACTTCTCTATTTCCTCTACTCTTTCATGCGTCACTTCTGGTGGCGTTCCCTTTTCCAGTGTTTTGACCGCCTTTGCTGTTAAGGGAGCAGCACTTGGCTTCTGTAGAGCTACCGCTTTTTCCACCGCTTGCCCTGTAACAACCCTTCCAGCCGCGAGCGGCTTTCTCTCAACAACCTTCTTTTTCCCCACTAATTTCTTCTTTTCCTCGAGCTCAACCAACCTTTGCTGGTATTCGCTCAACCTCTTCCTGTAGTCTTCCTCGCTTATCCTCCTCTTCAAATAATCATATTCGATTCGCTTAATCAGGTTTTTGTAGTGCTTTATCTCCTCATCAATGTTTCCCTCTTTTTCTGCTGTCTTTATTTCTTCAAGAATTATTCGCACTGGCTTTTCAGCCTCTTTTCCAGGGGCATATTTTGGCATCGCCTTTGCTGCCTCAGCCGCCTTTTCTGCTACCTTCCTCGCTTCCTCCATCACAGCCATGCTCACTTCTGCCGGCTTTTTTCCTGCCTCTCGTCCCCGTATTTCCCGCAAATGTCCCTCAATTTGCTTGACTGCGTCAGAAACCCTTTCTACCTCCTCAGCAAGCCCCATTTTCTCGCTCTTTTCCTGCCTGCTTAGCCCCTCCCTTTCCTCCTTTTTCTCCAGCGCTGCCAACTCCCTCTCCCGCCTTCCTTCCCAGGCTTTCAAAGCGATTTGCTGATGCCTCAGCCTGTCGCCAAACCAGCCCCTGCCCCTCTCCTTGATCATTCCCTCAATCTTGCTCTTCTCCCTCTTTGATTCCTCCAGAGCTTCCCTTACCTCTACAGGCATTTCTGCCTTTTTCACAGCCGGCTTCCTTCTCTTTATTCCCAACTTTGCAAGCAGGTCCCTAAAGAAATCGCTTACGCCCCTTCCCTTTCTTTTAATTCTCTTCTTTTTTGGGCGCCGCTCCACCCCTACGCCCAAATGGACTTTAATCACTTCAACCTTTTCCTTGCCCTCTTCCGCCATCTGAATCACAATTAATAAGTTTTTTCTTTTATTTAAATAATTCTATTTTTTAAGCTCAATTCAAGACACTTGGATTATTGGTTTGAAGCGCTTTTTCGTCTATTGATTGAACGCTTATATTGAAGTCAAGGAAATAAAACTCTTCTATTTCCTCCTCAAAGCCAATTGTTGTGTTAACATCAACAATTCTTGGGCCTTGGTGCATTACCTCCATAGTTCCATCCAAATTCTTGTTCACCCTTATCTCAATTGGTGTGCTGTTGCAGCTCTCCCCACTACAATAGATTTTAATGAACATGCTGTCGTCAGACTCGATGTGCGAGCTAATGCTATTAATTGGAAGAGCGCACTGCTGGCACTCGCTGTCATCTATCGTTATTCTGTAGTAGGGGTCAGGCTCTGTTTCATCATAGCTCTCCCCAGGGCAGTGGCCATAATCCCTCCCATTGCACTCAATCGTGTCATAGTCATCGTCTATGTAAAGGAGCTTGATATTTGTTTCAAATACGTTTAGGTCTGAGAAACTAAAGCTGCTTAAGCACTTCTGGCTTGTTGAGCTTTCAAACCTTATTATGTCAAGCCCGTAAAG
>JAFCCK010000026.1 GCA_017610245.1 Candidatus Iainarchaeum sp. | reverse complement strand
GGGCTTCCTCCATATAGTGCGTTGTCAGCACTATTGTTTTTTTTTTTTTTTTGATTTCCCTCCTTATTACGCCCGATATTTGGGGGTCTAAGCCGAGCGTTGGCTCGTCCAAAAGAAGAACGTCCGGATTATGAATTAAAGCCCTAGCCAATGAGAGCTTTGCCTTCATTCCAAGGCTATAGTTCTCAACAAAATTGTAAATCCAATTGCCCAGGTCAAAGAACTCACTCAACTCTTTTATCCTCTCCTTATAGTTCTCTACCTTGTACAGCTTAGCGAAAAGCTTCAAGTTGTCGTAGCCTGTAAGGCGGTGGTATACGAGGTGGTAGCCAAGGGCAACCCCTATTTTTTTGGCTGATTCCTCAGCAGGTCTATCCTCTATGAGTATTTGCCCTTCATCAGGGGTAAGCAATCCGCAGAGGCATTTTGTAAGCGTGGTTTTACCCGCCCCGTTCGGGCCCAGCAGACCGAGCGTTTCCCCTTCTTTTACTGCAACTGAAACATTGTCCAGGGCCCTAAAACTCTGCTGCTGTGGAAAAAAGAAGTCCTTAGCTATATTGCCCCTGCTCTCCTTTATCATAAAGCTTTTGACTATGTTTCTCGCTTCTATTATGTTCCTCAATTCGAGCACCAAAGAAAATGTTTGATAATAGCGTATCTAATAGCGGGTAACTTGTTTAAAAATTTTTACTTGCTTAAAATTCCATCATGTCACAAAAAGAACTGCCAAAAATCCTGCTAGATGTGCTCGCATGCCCAAAATGCAAGGGAGATCTCGACTACAAAAAAGCACAGAACAAACTAATCTGCAACAAATGTAGGCTCGCTTACCGTATCGAGGAAGGCATCCCGATAATGCTTGTTGAGAAGGCGGAGAAGATAAAGTAGGGCTTTTACCGCATACAGCTTTTCACAAACGCCAAAAACATTTCATTTGGCTTCAATGGCCTAGAGGTGAATTCAGGATGGAACTGCGAAGCCATAAAAAAGCGGTGTTTTGGCAGCTCGAGAATCTGCATTATTGGCTGGCCAGGTGCTTTGCCGCTGAATACTACGCCAGCCTTTTCAAATTGTTCAATGTATTCCGGGTTGCATTCAAAGCGGTGCCTGAACCTCCTTCTTATTTTTTTTGCATTGCCATGTATTTTTGCCGCTATAGTGCCAGGCTTCACTTCAACGTCCTTTCCACCCAAGCGCATATTCCCGCCTAAACCTTCAATCTTCTTTTGTTCAGGTAGAATATCAACAACAGGATGCTTGGTTTTGGGCTCAAATTCAGTGCTGTTAGCATCGCGCAATCCAAGCTCATTTCTGGCTATTTCAATTAGGGCAATCTGGAACCCAAGACACAATCCAAGATACGGAACATTATTTTTTCTGCAATAGGCCGCAACAGCAATCTTCCCCTCTATCCCCCTTACACCAAAGCCTCCTGGAACGATTATTCCATCAACTCCCTTCAATGCCTTTTCCACACTCTGTTCTCCCTTTTCTATTTCTGTTGTTTCAATCCACTTCACATCAATTTTCCTATTAACTGCAAAGCTGCTATGCTCTAATGCTTTCAAGATGCTGATGTAGGTATCACTGCTGCCAGTATATTTGCCGGCAATTCCGATGAGCAACGGCTTTTCCTTGCTTGAGACGCTTGTTTTCCTGACCCACTCCTTCAAGCCCTTGTTTCCATTCGTTTTGAATTTTTTGTTCCATTCCAAGGTTTCCAACACCATTTCATCAAAACCGCTTTCCCTAAGTGATAATGGCAGGGAATAGATATTGCTGACATCATGCACTCCAAAAACCCTGTTCAATGGAACATTTGTATTCAAGCTTATTTTTTCCCTTATCTTTTCTTCGAGGTGGGATTCGCTCCTGCACACAATAATGTCTGGCTGTATCCCCATTTCAATCAAGCGTTTGATGCCGAGTTGTGCAGCCTTGCTCTTCTGTTCGCCGAGACTTTTCGGCTGCAGGATATAGGTAATGTTTATGAAGCAAACGTTCTCATGTCCTTCCTCATAATGAAGTTCCCTCAGGGCTTCCAAGGCAAACATATTTTCATAGTCCCCAACTGTACCGCCAATTTCTATTACAACAATGTCTGCCTTGCTTTTCACTGCAAGCTCCCTTATAACATTCTTTATTTCCCCCGTAACATGCGGGATAAACTGCACGTCCCTTCCCAAATACTTGCCGGCGCGTTCCTTTTCGATTATCGTCTGGTAAATTCTGCCGGATGTTACAAAGTTGTCCTCCTCCAAGTTTTTGTCCAGCATTCTTTCGTAGGTTCCCAAATCCAAATCGGTTTCAGCGCCGTCGTCCAGCACAAATACTTCGCCGTGCCTAAAGGGATTCAGTGTTCCGGCGTCAACATTTAGATAGGCTTCCAGTTTTATTGGCTCAACCTTCAAGCCCCTGTCCTGCAAGCCCTTACACAAGCTGCTTGAGATAGTGCCCTTTCCAATCCCAGACATTACACTGCCTGTTATAATGACATACTTTGTCTTCCCTGGCTTGTAGCCATGCGGCAGCGGTGTATAGAATTCTCCGCCAGAAGTAGCGATGATCTCTTTTAATACATCCTTTCCGCTCACCCAACCCACCAGAAAAATTCAACTAAAAGATTAAATGCTAAGGGGTTTAAAAAGTTTTGCGTGATGCAGATGGGGCGGGGAGGATTCGAACCCCCCAGTCTTAAAAATTCAAGAAAACCATGCCTATTTTGGCTTTTTTACGCTAATTTTTCAGGACTCAACCAAGTAATCACATCGGGCCGGGGGCTCCCTATTAAGCAGCGGATTTTATTCCCTCGGCCTAACAGTTTCACCTCAGGCAAGGGCTCTGGTGGGGGTTGCTCTTGCTTCCACGCTTATGGACCTAAGGAAAGGCACTATTGCCTGGCGTTAAGGCAAGCAGTCGCAGGGCAGGGGATTTCTCGCATTTATCCCCACCTCCGCGCTGGCCGGGGAGCGCATCTGGCCCAGAGAGAATTTCGCCTTTGCCTTTCGGTCGGCGACATGGGGGCAAGAGCATGAGAGCTAAATGGATAACTTGCGGAGGCTGTGGGCATCTAATTAAAGAAGAATGGGGAGAATGTCCACTCTGCGATTCTAATTTGGGCTTTAAGAATTGGCTAAGTTTTTGCAGGAAAAATAATCTCTATAGCAAAGGAGTTGTGGCAGGTTTGCCCAAGTCAAAGGTGGTGGCATGAACGGTTATTACTGGCGTGGCCCTGATGGCTGGTATTGGAGAGAGAATAAGAAAGCCGAGAATTGGCATGGGCCTTTTCCAAGCAGAGCTGCTGCAAAGCAAGAGCGCGCGAAATTTTATGACAGGCTTGCGAAAGCCAGGCCTGCTTTAACAATAAATTTAGGAGGTAATTAAGATGGCAAGTTGGGCAATTGAAACAAGAACAAAACACGGGCTTTCGCTTACTGTTGCAGAAATTGTACAGTTAGCACTCAAAGAAGGATTCACCAACATTGAAAGCCTTGGCTATGGTGAAGCAGAGAGCGATAATTGCAGAAAGACATTTTTGGCCGTAAACAACAGGTGCAAGGAAGTGAAAGCATGAAATTCGATGAAACGATTTCCTTGAAAGAAATGCTGGACAGAGCTGAAAGGGAGCAGGCAACAGAGATTAAGCGCATTCTGCCGCAGAAAAAGGGCCTGACAGACGTAAAGTTTGGATTCAGAAACCAAACATTCTGTCACAATAGAAACTTTGGTTTGGGGGGAGAAAAATGAGAGAGAAATCTCTTTCTGTCTTTACAGAAAGAGATAAAGAGTTAGAAACAATTAAGCAAAAGCTCAAAGAAGAACTGCTTCAAGAGTTTGGTTTGAAACCTTTAGTCAAGAAACTGCAATTGGATAAAATAAAAGAAATGGTTGAATCTCAAGAGAAAGTAGGTGTTTCTGACTGTAGAGCTATTTTGCGAATTAAGTCTGTGCCTTATACTCTACGATTAATGCGAGAAACCGCCGAAAAACACAGTTTTGTTTTTGTTAAAGGTGGAGCCTGTAGGGAAAGCTACCTGACTGAGGGAAAATTCACCGGTGTAAATAAAGTCATGTGGGCATTTTCCGAAACTTACAAGTATATTCTATCGCAATCAATCGGCACAACCAAAAGAGTGAGCAGTATAGCCAAAGAATTCGATTTGAATCACGAGGAGCTACAGGCGGTTGTAGGAAAGCTCGCTCAGCAGCCAGAGATTTACGTACAAATTGGAAGCCGCTTTCAGGAAAGGAGGATCAAACGTGTCAGATAAATCACACTTATCTGTGAACCAGATAAGCCACATGGGTGTGTGGAGAATGAGTGATGGGAGTCATGAAATGCCGGCCAATGAGGCCGGTATGCTCGGCTGGGCGGAAAGTGAAAGAGCTTTGGGCAGAAGGCCCGCTTTTTTGCTGAGGAAGGTTCGACTCCTTCTCCGAGCAGTGCCGTTAAGCCAGAAAGGAAACGGCGGGAGATGAAAAAAATGAAAGGAAAAATAGAAAGAATAGGTCAAATAATTGAACTAAAAAGAGGGCAAAACAAGAAAGGACAGGAATGGATCCTATATGGAACACATATACAAGTTGATGGGAAAGAGTATGGTTTGACTGGATTTTCAAAAACTCAATTGGAAGAAAAAATAGCCCTCATCAGTGCTGGCGACATAGTAGAATTCGAAACCGAGGAAAAAGACGGCTATCTCAATATCAAGCAAGATTCGGCAATTAAAGTAGTGCAAGAAGGAGCAAAGTCCGAAGAAAAGATACAGCAAACGCAAACATTACAGCCTACAATGCCAATGACAAGAGATGAGGTAGTGGAAGAAACAAATAGGTTAACAGAAAAGTTATTGAAAAAGAAGGAAATAGATCCAGTAATTTTAGTGCCAGCGAAAATAGAAATCTTCAAGGAAATAATGATTGATTGCAGAGAGGAATACAGACAGCGTTGTAAGGTCGCGAACATGAACAAATTTGAAGCGAGGAGAGTATGAGGCTGAGAGAAAAGAAAGCAAGGTGCGCCCAATGCGGGACGAGAACGGATTTCCCGAGGGCGCACTTCCTTGATTTTCATTACAGAAGGGAAAGAAATGATTGAAGAAGAAATAGATAAAGAGGCCCTGTTCAAGACAGTAAAGCTCATGCACCCAAATGCCACAAATGGGGAGCTGGAGATACTTATCAAGAATTCAAAATTCACAACGAAAACACTCAAGGAATTCGTAAGATATTCAAATAACTTAAAGAGAGGAAGCTTCCAAATCAACCTGGCAACGACTTTTATCTGCACACTATTGAAAACATTTCCGCCTTGTATGAGGGAGATCATACTGAGCGATGTAATACAAGTTCTCAAGAATCCGAAAACAATTGAGTCCATGGAAACAATGAGAGAGCTTTATAAAAGATTGAGGGAGGAGAAGAATGCTGCAAGTGAGAATCCCTTTTAAAGTGATTCAGCAGGCCAGAAAGTTTGCAGAGCAAGTCTATAAGTACAGACATACGAATCCGGACAAATTTCTAATGGGTGATGAATTCATAGCGGATAAAAAGGGCTTTGAAGTTGAGTTCGCGCACTGCTTTGCATTCAAATTACCTTATCCAAAAATCTTCCAAGGAAAGAAAGTCGATGAATTCGATTGTTTGCTTGCGGTACCGAATGAAAATGGTCTGCTGCAGCTGCTGAAATTTGATGTCAAGACATCCGAGCAGCTGCTGATCAATAAAGAGCAATTCAAGAGGAAGAAAGTCAATGCCTATCTGTTCGAATCTTTGGACTTCAGGGGTTGGCAACAGGATATGATTTTTCTGAAGATCTATGGGTGGATTGAGAAGAAGAATGTTAAGGAGAACAGCGACGAAGTCGAATTCAAGAACGGCAGCCAGGCCTATTCTGTTCACAAAGAAGCCCTGAAAAAGCCCGAAGAATTATTCGCCTTGAACCAGGCAGGAGGAATTTAGATGTATCCACCGGATAACAGTAATTCAATGAGCTACGTATCAACGACATATGGAATGCCTGTGCCTTATCATCACCATGGGCACAGAGCCTATAAATGTCCGGACTGTGGAGGGGAATTTGATAACCCGGCTTACAAGAATGGAATGTCCCAATGTCCATTTTGTAGTAGGGAAATGAAGACATAAAGGAGGGGTTGAATGGAGAAAAAAGTAAAAGAACTTGTTGTCGGACTAATGGAAGCCCGAGAAGAAGCTGAATTGAAGGAAATAGAGCTGCGAAAGAAACAAGAGAAGTATATAGAGCTTTCGGAAAGATTCAGGGAGAAAACAAACAAATTCACAAGCAAGAGAACAAGAATCTCCAGAGTAATCAATAAGATTTCCCGAGGCTACGCACTGAGTGATAGTGAAGAAAAATTTGTGGAGGCGATAGCATGAAGAAATGTTTTTTCGTAAAGGAGTTGCAGAAAATTGAAAAAGACAAACTGGATGAAAAGCGCACAACTTACAAGGCAATTCTGGAAGACGAAAGTGAACAAGACAGGATAGTACTAACAAGCGAGAAAATGATTCCACTAAGCAAGAAAGACGAAGTCCTAATCCAAAAAGTCAAATTTCAGAAAAAAATAACGGAGAAATAAGATGGGCTATTTATTTGACATGCAATTGCATCCTAAACAATCAAACGAAACAACAGTTTGGTTCACGGCCAAGGAAAGATACTTAGTTCGCTACGACCAGAAGACAAAGGAATATTCCTGCTCATGTATGGCCGGAACCTTCCAGCTTACAGGAAAAAAGCAGAGAGATTGTAAACACATTAAAAAAGCAAAAGAGTTGATAGAGGTGCTGGGCCTTGAATGAAGCAGAGCTAATAACAAAGAGAAGCCAAGCAAAGAACTTGCTTGATTGGCGTGTAGGGCAGAACGGGCAAAAAAACACCGTGCGGATTGGGGACAACGAGAGCAGGGCCCACGCCTTGAAAAAATGTGAAATATGCCATATGTTGAAGGGGCTGGAAAAGGAATATTACACTGAAGCAATTTTCAAAGGTGGAGGCCAGGCGGATATCTTCGTGCTGGATGATTGCGTGGCAATAGAGATTCTGAACAGCGAAAAACAGAAGAGCATTGACTCAAAGAGTCGGAAGTACCCATGCAGAATTATTGCAGTTCCGGTAAATGAAGAGTTTAAGGAGGAGATGCTGTATTGAAAATCGAAATTAAAACTGGAAAGAAAGATAGAGGAAAGCAGATTACTGTTCCTGCGTGGTACAACACTAAAGTGAAAATAGATGGAGTAAAGCTAATGCCTGTAACATACCTTGCGATGGAGGTAGAGATTGGAAAGCCAGTGAAATGGATTTGTGGCTATCAGGAAAGAGGAAACGAAGTGCAAAGATTTTTGAAACTGTTATATTGGAAACTGAAATGGAAGCTGATGAGATTGATGAGATGAAGCACAAACAACTGACTCTGGATATTTGGGAAATTCCAAAAGAGGGGTACTGGGAGATACGCAGCTGGCCCGTAAAGGTTAATGTTAAGGCCGGAACATTGCGGCAGGCCCTTGTAAAGTTCGCAAACGCTCTGAAGCGCATAAAAAATAAGGAATTGGAAGAGGTGATGGATTGAGAAGAATGCAATGTAAGTGTGATGGGGAGTGGTTCAAGGCGAATCCCAGGCGAGGAATGATTCAATGTACGGACTGCAAGCAGAGATATATCTGGGGAAAAGAGCAATGGGAGGAATTCAATCCGACTGCGAAGCAGTTTGCCAAGGAAGTTATTGAGAGATTTGTATTTAAGCCGCCCAGAAAATTCATTCAAGAAATGAGCGAAACAATGGGCCAATGGATGAAGCGTCATGGAATTACTCGGGTAAAAAAACCCAAAGTCAAAACAAAAAAAGAGATTTCTATTCCCTCCCCTGAGAGAGCAGGAAGTTTCACCGATAGGCATTTTAGGAAAAAGTGGTCTGATGTTATTTTTTGCTTAAACCAACGAGGCAAATATCGCTTTATTAAACATGCCCATCGTGGAAAACTTCGAGGCAGGGATATTGCCAAGGCCGCGCATAGGGACTTGAGAAGGATCGGGATTGAAACTCGGCTGAAATTCATAAAGAATGGGGAAGCAGTATTGGAGGTTATTCAATGAAGGAAAAAACAGAGAGGGAGCTACTGAAAGTTCTCAAAGGAATTCAGAAACTTTTGGAAAAACTCGATAGGCATTTCAAGACTCAAGAATCAAACAGAGCTGTGGATTTGCTAATTAAAAAGAAGGAGCCACTGAAGAAAAAGGATTCTGTGTTCGATAAACTATTCAAAAAGAAGGAGGAAATTAAATGAGAATCGCAATCTGCACGCCGTATTATAAGCAGTTGCCAGCAAAAACCTGCACATCGTTAATTAAGCTCGTGTATAATCTTACGAGGGCAGGGATAGAATCCGGCCATATTTTCAGTGATTACACATATGTGGATGAAGCCCGGCAGCTGATATGGGAAAGGTTCAAGAAGGAGCACGACAAGAAGCCGTTTGATTGGATTATGCATATTGACTCGGACCAGACTTTTTTTCCGAACCAGGTCAAGCAACTGATTAGCGATGCAACAGCAAATAATTTCCCAATTCTCTCAGGTATTTATTTCGGAAGGACAGAAGCGCAAGTAACGCCGGTTTTGATGAGAAAGTTAGATGACGAAACACGTGCCAGGATGGCGGAAGCAAGGGAGAAAAAAATTGAGGAGCTCAGAGGGCCCTACTACCGAATAGCGAACATCCCAGCAGAGCAATTCTTCGAAGTTGATGTTGCTGGATTAGGCTTTTTGGCCTGTAAGCCCAAGGTTTACGAGGATATTGTTGAAAAAACAGGACCCTACATTTTCGACCTTGTGAGAATGAAAGATGGAAGCAAAAGACGGGACGACGTGCTGTGGTGTGAGAAAGCTAGGAAGTGCGGATACAAGATAATGGTTGATAGGAGAATTATGGTCGGACACATGGGTGGAGAGGTGTTGTTTAGGGATTTCAAGGCCTGGTGTGCCGAGAGATGGCTTGCATCGAATAAAAGAAACGAAGCATTTCACAAGGAGGAATGAGGATGGTTTATGAGCCTTATAAATTTCCAGAAATAGCTGAGAAAATAGATGGATGGATTTCAAGAGAAGAGCTTATACTTCTTTACCGGCTGGCCAAGGAATGCACCATGGAAGCAATCGTCGAAATAGGAAGCTGGAAGGGAAGATCAACCATAGCATTGGCCCTTGGCTCTCAGGGAGGGAATAGAGTTAAAGTTTATGCAGTGGATCACCATAAGGGCTCCAGAGAACACAAGGAGAGATTTGGGAGTGTTTGGACATTGCCGGCATTCAAGAGGAATATTAGAAGAGCAGCAGTTAGGGACATAGTTGAGCCAATGGTGATGACATCCGAAGAAGCCGCAGCCGAATTCAAAGAGCCGATTGAGTTGCTTTTCATTGATGGAAGCCACGAGTACAAGGATGTGAATAAAGACTTCGAGCTTTGGGTACCTAAAGTTATAAAGAGGGGAATTGTGGCCCTGCATGATGTAGGAAGCTGG
>JAFCCK010000025.1 GCA_017610245.1 Candidatus Iainarchaeum sp. | reverse complement strand
TCAAGCAGTTCCCTTGCCTCAACACTGAACTGCCCATTTGCCTTCCATTCGAAGAGGAGAGCATCGCTATCTGTAGGCAAACCAATCTCGCCAATCCTCTGCGGAATCTCAACAGCAGGAATATTGCTATTGGGTGCGCTAAGCCTTACATGGTCAGTGCTTGTGATAATTGGCTCGCCATTCACAGAAATCACGCCAGCCTTGTTGTCGATCAGAACATTAATATCATTTTCAGGGTCAGATATCAGCATCTTTGTTTGGTCGTCATATTTTGCTGCATTCGTCTCTCCCTTGAACCAAAAGAAAAACAGCTCCTTTGAGAAGAGCGCACCGTCCGCTGTTCCTTGTGTTTCAACCGTTGCCTGCAGGATGGTATTGCTTCTTGCCTTGTCCTCAAGCTTTTCCACCTGCTCCCTTATCTGGTCTTTTGCTTTCTCCATAAAGCTTGTGCTCTTATCTTCCTCATCCTTTTCCCTGAGGAGCCTGTCAGAAACATCTTTTATTATTTCAGATGCCTTCTCTGATGCCTTCTCGCTCCCTGTTTCTTGGTCTTCCTGCTCCTCCTCGCTCGGGGCAAACACATGCACAAAGTAGCCCTCCTGGTCGTCAACGCAGCCCTGTAGCTTTGGGGTAATCAGGGTTTGCTGTATTACCGAGCCTATTATGCCGCTCCAGCCAAATATTGCATAGGTAAGGGATTCTCCAAATGCAAGAACAGCCCCAATCCTTGCAGGCTTTCCGAGCTTGCTTCCAACCCAGCCGAGACCAATGCCAAGTTCCTGCACCTTGTCCCTGCATGTTTCCTTTTCCCTCTGCGCCTCAATCAGATCTGTTTCCTCGCTCTGCTCTGCATCTGCTGCCTTGCCCCTGATATTAGTGTGATGGCCGTATGCAATCAGTGTAGAGCCTTCCTTCCTTGCTTCCTTTGTAATCGCATCTTCCAGAAGGAAAGATTCCATGCTCTGCGTGCTCTTGAATTCAATGCTCATGTCTCCCTTGCCAGTAACAGCAGTTTCCTGGGAGCGTAGTTTCAGAACAGCGCCGCAGCCCGCACATTCATCCCCTGTTGAAGTGAAGTAAGCTACATTCTCAACCTTTGGGCGCCAGCCTTTACCAGTAAGCCTGTCAAAGGTTTCCTTTGCGGGATTGTAGGTTTCGCTTATATAATTCAGCACCATTTTCCAGGGAAGCTTGTTCAGCACCTGCCTGAAGATGTCGCCCTCATCACTGCCATGCTGGGCAAAGAAGTCAACGAATGCATCGTTGTAGAGGGGTGCGTCCCCCAGATAGAATTCTATCTCCCGCCAGGTGTCGGGCAGCATGTAAGCAGAAATGCCTTCATAGCCAAAGCCCCTCTTTGCTCCCCAATACGCAAACGGCAGAACAGTCCATTTTGCTCCACCGCGCAGCGAGAAGTAGCTCTTCAATATTTCCTCTTCCCTTGCCATCGCCCTGTCCAGGATAGAGAGATAGTGCCTGTCCAATCCAGCGAAATTCTTTTCCACTAACTGGTCATAGAGCCACCCCATATTTTCAGGGTAGTTTCCTGCAAGCCTGCCCCTTACCCTGCTGTGGGTGAGCTTGGCAGCGAGATCTTCAGGGGATAAGGCAGGGCCTTTCTTCCAGTTTAGCTCGTAAACCTTTACCTTTCCAGAGCCAGGGGCCTCACTCAGAATATAGTCAACGTTTACCTCATCCAGTTTAAGTAGGTCTCCCTTTTCTGTTTGAATCATCTTGTCCCTATAACGGGAGAAGTGCTTCTTCAAATCCTCAACAGGAACAGAATCTATGAAGGTTCCAGTGGGGTCAGCTTCATAAAGCTGGATGAAACCCTCTGGGGTTGTCTCATAGGCTTGGTTGCCCCACCTGGAAAAGTCGCTCCAGTCGCCATCTTGAACAAACTTTCTCCCAATATTATCAATGTGCTGGGAATCGCTTACAAGTGTTACAACTGCACCGCTTTGCTCATGCTTTACAGCATAGGGATACATTCCTGCATAGCTATCGCGAAGCCACCATTCTGGAGCATCAAGGCTGAGCAATTCATCCATCTGGTCCATCATATGGAAGTTGACTCTACCATACTCTACCAAAGCGTGCCTTGCCTCCAGGCTGTCAGGGCCGTATCTCGCCAATGCTTTGGTGTAAGCGTCATGCGCTGCATTCAGTATGTCTCTCTGCGCCCTACTGTAGCCCCTCATTTCCCTTATAAGCTTGAAGAACTCTCCCCTTCTTATGGGGTCTTTTATCTCATCAAGGTAGCCCCCCGGCTTCATTGCTTCATTAATCCATTTTCTGAAGCTGCCGCCCTTCATTGCGCTATAACCAGAATCCCAGTCATTGTTTTCAATCATCTTTGTCCAGAATTCCCCAAAGCCGTATTTTCTGGCTCTTAGAAGCATTCTCCTGGCCCTCATTTGCCCATACCATGAATCTGGCCCCATAAATTTTCTCCTGAATGCTTGGAACAAGCGGTTCTGCTCTATGCTCCAGGGCCAGCCGTGCCTCGTGGGATAGCTAAGATAGCGCTTCGCCTGCCCAAATAGCGTGGGCCCGAAATTGCTTATAACCAAGTCAGCGGCAAACCAGCTGTTGAAGTACTTGTCAAACATGCTGTAGCTGCTTATCAAGCAGTCAGCTGTGTTGCAGGTTGAGCCAAGCGAGGTGGAAAAGGCCTCTGCCTTGATAGTGTTTGGAATCAGCTCCTCAGGCCTTGTGTAAGCCTTGTATTTCATGTTCTCCAAATCTTCCTCGGCAGCCATGTTAAGGCGGAGAGCCTCCTCTTCCTCTTTTGAGAGTTGCGGAATTGTTTTTTCCCCTTTTATGAAGTTTACTGCATCCTCGGTGAAAATGTTTTTGAAATCGCTTGCAACGAGCTTGAAGTCGCTCACAATGCCCTCCCCACTGTTCCTCAAGTACTGGAGCTTTCCCTCAACAGGACAGCCTGCCCCTTCTTCCTCCATTTTCGCAATGTCTTGGCACCGCCCAATCCTGAGGGTATCGTCAAGGGAGATTCCGAATGCGAAAGGACCGTCAAATCTCTTGAAGAGCCAGTGCTGCATCTCAAGCGGCGAGAATTTCTCATCGGGAATTTCTTTCAGCGTTGCCTCATTGCCCTCCCCCGTCGGAATTACAATTGCCGAGTTTGGGTTTCCAAGCTTTTTCCTATTGGGATTGGCAGGAGCGTCACTGCTGATTTCGCTGCCAGTAAAATTGCTGTCAACCTGCAGCTTTTGCTTTAGCTTGGCCACTTCCTCCGGATTCAGCACTTTATCCTCTGGATTTGTACTGGGCGAGTGGCACGAGAAGCCGCTTCTCTCGAAGCCGAAATCTAAGGGAGGGGCAATTTCTTCTCTCTCATCGCCAGGCAGAATTTCTCCTGGAGCTGGCTCTGCAGGATTTTCCTCCTCTGACTGCGCAAGGGCAGCAGGGAAATTCATCGACAGGAGCAGTACTACCATGAGAAGGCAGGAAATTCTTGTTGTAAGCATGCCTATTTCACCATATTAATTTATTAACTCCAGTAAAGTAAATAAAGCAATCCTCCCGCTGAAAAGGGGAAAACAAACAATAGGATAATCCAAGCTAGAAGCACTGCTGCGAAAACTGCAATGAATTTATTAACAAGCTGCGGAAATGGCTTCTCCCTTTCGCGCAGCTTTTCAAGCACGTATGTTGCAAAGAAAATGAATGGCAGCAGCAGTATGCTGTAGATGAGGGCTGTGAGAAGAATCTTTACTATTGCGAAGAGCAGCAATGCTGCTATGTCGAGGGCTGTGGGCTGCAGTTCTGCTGGAATTGGTTTCCCTGTCAAGGGACTCTCAGCCCAGCCCAAATACCCTGGGATGGAATACAAAAATATTATTAATAAGGTTACAGCTAAATATGTGGAAATCAAGGCAGACTTCGCCCAAGAGAGGGAGAAGCGCTTTGAAATCCTGCTGTGCAGTTGTTCTGCTCCTAGGGCAATTACAAAGCAGGGAATAACAGTAATTATGGAAAGGCGCAGGAGCTCAATAATAGCCAATAAAACCTCAAACGCAATGTTTAGGGGCATGGTAAACTTTAAATCGAAACTAGTATAAAAAGGTTTTTAAGAGCAAAAACAGGAAGGGATTGTTTTTGGGAGAAGAGGTTCCAAGAAGGCTAAGGAGATTTCACAGGAAAATGGAAAGGGGCGAGGATGTGCCAGAAGAGGCACTGCTCGAGCTCGAGGAAGAGGAAATAGAAGAGCCTGAATCAATTGGTGAAACTATTTTTAAACAGGTCGAGGGCGATGCTGCAGGAGAAGCAAAGAAGAAGGCCATGGAGCTTGCCCTGAGGGAAGTGAAGCGGTTTAAGAAAAAGCACAGGAGGCTCCCCAAGAAAGAAGAGTATGACAAGATAGCTGACAGCATTTTCTCACAGCTGAAAACTGAGCGGGAGAAGGAAAGGTTGCTGAGGAAAGTGGAGAGAGCGAAGGGCAGGATGGCAAGGAAAGGCAAGGCCAGGAAGGCTGCGGCAAAGGAAATGGAAAAGCCTTTGCCGCGAAAGAAGGATATTAGTGAAGTGCTGCAGAAAATAAAGGGGTTAGATGTCAAGGACCTTTTTGAGGAGCAGGGGGAAAAGCCAGCGAAGAAAGCCAAGGTGGAAGGCGAGCTAAGCGAGCTCTCAAAGCTTGGTTTGGGGGAGGAGATGCCAAAGGAACTGCCACTGGAAAAAGAGGCAGAACAACAGGAATGCCCTAGCTGCAAAGCAGCTGCTGCTGAGCTGATTTACTGCCCGGAATGCGGCACTGCATACTGCAAAAAATGTGCGGAAAAAATTGAAAAGCTTGCGGACAGGATAAAATACTATTGCCCAAAGTGCGGGAAGTTTGTGGAGAAATAGTCAGCAGCCTTGCCAGGTGCCGTCTCTCAGCACCTTTAAGCATTCGCAGTTGAGGTGCGAATCATCCAAAATTGTTCCCATTTCTGTTTCTGGGAGGGCGGTTGCTATCCACATCGTGAGGTTTACCTGCGCAGGGACGGGGGTGTAGCTACTGCCCCTTCTTTCCCCGAGCCTGGGCAGCTGCATTCTGCTGTCTTCCTGGTATGTTCTCCCTACACTTGTGATTAAGTCATCAAGCTTGTCTAGCGAGGAAGGCTCGCATAGGTATACAACACTCTCTCCCTGCCCCACATCAACCTGCCTTGACCTTAGTCTTTGCCAGCTCCTCCATTTGCTCGCATATAGCATGAAAAAGACGAATTCCTGGCTGCCGGGAAGGTAAATGTAGTATATGTAGTTGAAGCTGTCTGCAAGTGGCTCCATTACCCCTACAACATTGTTTACAATTAGACCCTGTACATTATCGAATTCCCCATTGTCAGCGAAATCCTCTTTTATGGCAGCGAGTAGGAAATCTACTTCAGTTGCCTCCTCAAGGCTTTCCCCCTTTATTCTAGGGGTAGAAGAATACAGCATTGTTTTTAAGGCGGAGGTAGCGTACTCCGAGCGATAGCTAAGGCCAATCCTTTCCTTCGCTCCAACTCCATAGCTAACTGCAAAGAAGAAGAGGAACGTGCTCAAACCGCTTACAATCAATAGGAAATAGAGGGCATCCGCTAATGCTGCCTGTCCTTTGCTGTTTATCACCAAGCAATCACCACCAGAAGCATTGGCTGCACAAAGAAGTGCCGCTCGCCCCCAGCATCCCTATAATCCCGCTCCAAAGCAACTGGAAAGAACCTTATTAGAATGCTTTGGTTTTTAATGTCGAGCTCTTCATCACTGTTCCTGCATTCGTAAGTGTCGCCGCTGTTTGGGTCTGTAAAGAATCCGATGCTTTCAATGTCAATGCCCTCAAAGTGCTCGTCCTCTTTTACTGAGAGAGGCAGCAGACCCGCCTTAAAGCGGACTCTCTTAAAGCTCTTCGCCTTATTGCATCTTTCAGTAAAAATTGCGTAGTTTGGAATATAGCTGTTGGCTTTAATAACAGAGGCAATCCTAAGGATAGAAATGTCATCATCAAAGCCCTTGTTTTTTTCGTCAAATGCATTCCAGGTAAAGGTGAAAACATAGAAGAAGATTGTTAAGGCAAAAACTAATGGAATGAGACTGGGCAAGTCATCGCCTATTGGCCCGAGAAAACCCTTTCGCGATTTTTTAAGCATTTCTTCACCAATTTTTTATGGGCTGTTGCATCTTGGATAGGGTGGCTCTAGTGGACAGGGCAAACAGCTTGATGTTTTCCCACCCCTTGCATTTGGGATTTTGCAGCACGCTACCTCCTGCAAATTCGCCTCACATGTTCCAGCGCTGGAACACGCTATTATGTGCAGATGGGTTTCTCCCAGCAAAACCTCTTTTATTATAATGAGGGAGTCCGTCCTCATTATCGCTGATTGCGGGTCGAGAGTAATTGCGACTGCACTTTCATCGATTATGGTTGGTTCGCTTGGCTCCCAGTTATAGAAAATTACCTCTGCATTTATGTCAATCCTGCTGGCAGCGCGGATCTTGTCTGGATTCTTTCTGTCAGAGATTGAGAAAATGACTGAGGTGAGCTGTTGTGGATCGTGCACCTCAGGATACCTTGAAATGTGCATTAAGTAAAAGAAGCGTTTTGCTGGTTCAATACCACCAAAATAAGAGATGTGCGGCGGCACTGTTATCTGTGTTTTAAAACAGAGGGCATCGCTTGTTATTACATTTGCTGCCTTTTCAGAGTATGTGTCTACTGTCTGCTGCGCTGCATTGCTTATCACCACATCAGTTAAGCCGAACATGAAATACGCTACGATTGCAAAAGTTGCGGTAACAAGAATCAGGAGATTGAGTTTGCTCAAGGTGAATCCAAGCATTAGGCTCACTCTTCCCTTCTGTATGCGCAGATTGTTGGGAATGTGTCTGTTGCAAGAGTTTTGTTGATTAAAATGTAGTCTCCTTGCGGGATAAGAGTATCAAAGTCCTGCAATTCCTCTCTCTCCCTTGTACTACACTTTGCTCCTGCAAATCTTTGTGAGGGAAAAACCGTATCGGGAGGAATATTTAGACACTTCTTGATGCTGAAGAGGCGCCTTCCAGTGTTGCTGTATTCGAGCAGGGTGCACAAATTTTTGGGTGAGCCGCAATACTCCGCACAAAACGTGGGCTCGTCCCAGTCTGCTATTCTTATGTCTTCATCGTTCTCGTCGAAGCACCCACTCAGCCGAAAGTTAATACTCTGCGGGCTTTTTTGGTCGACAGCTGTTTCAAGAACTGTCTTCATTTCCTCAAGCTTTGCATCTGTTGTTCCAAGGCACTTTTGCAGCCAGAGCTGCTCCATTGCATTCATTCCTGCAAAAATCACAAAGCCCATTACTATTACTGCAATGAGCAGTTCGAAAGGTGCGGCCTCCTGGCCGCGAGCATTAATCATATTCATTCCCTGCCTTTCAAGAGCTTGGCGCAGGCTGTGTTTTCTGCACTATGCGCTGGCTTTGCCTGAACATGGGCTTTATCACTGAAATGAGAAGCAAAGCCGCAATTATCAGAATTATGAGCATGTAAACGCTGCTCCACTCACTCTGGGCTTTTTCCTCCAGCAATATTTCCGCAAAAGGCATGTAAAAAATAATAAAGAAGGAGGAGATATATAAAGGATTCGCTTTAAAGAACTTCGCTTAAACGGCGCAAAACCTTACCCTGGTGTTTTCAAGGCAACGAGACAGCACCTGCCCTCACAGATACTGCAATCAATGTCCCTGTCCCAGTCTCTCTCGGTGAAAATTGTGCCCTCAATGCCATCCATCAGCATTTCCTCATTTATGTTACAGGTTACAACAATGTCGGTTAGCTTGTTGGAGCTTCCGTTCCAAACTATTCTGTGATGCCCTACTGTCTGTAATTCGAAGTTTTCTTCGTCTCCGTAATCACCCAAGCTCATGCAGATATCCTCCCTGCCCAATGGAAGCCTTTCGGAAAGCGCTAGCGCTGAAAGAACGTAATCCGGTGTAAAGGTAACATCCTCTACTGTTTTTATCGTCTCTGGCGATTTGTACAAGTTGTTCAAAAGCTCACTTGTTTTTTCCGTTGGGTCGTTCCGGAAAAATGGGAAAATGGAACTGATAATGGACATGAGTATCATCAGTATTGCAAGCGCAACAATCGCAGCAATCAATAGCTTAAATGTTGAGTATGCCTGACCCTTGTTATTCAATTAAATCACTGAATAAAAGAAGGCTTATCTCATATTTAAATATTTGGTTTTACGTAGGGCGCCCTGCGAAGAATTAAATACAAGTTTGGGTTTATTTAATTGCAATGCAGCAAACAACAAAGTATGAGGTAAAGCGGGTACTATTCTTTTTTTATGGCATAGTGCTGGCAACATTGTTTGCATGGTGTTTGGTTCAGGGCGCTATAATGCACACAACGGCAGAGCCGTTTGCTGCATGGACTTACTATTTTCTGGGGATGTTCTCCATGGGGGCATTAATCCAAACATACGTACAGGCGAAAAAGCACAGCCTGGGTTAATTCTTTAAGGAACCTCGCTTCTCACAGCCCAGTAAAACCAGGCAATGTAGATTGCTGCAATTGAAATGAAGAGAAACACGCGGAAGAGAACATTATGGGCTAATTCCACAACAGCAATGCTGTCGCTTCCCAGAATTATTGCAATTGTTGCAAAGATGCGGAACACGTTCAGCAGAAAAACAGCTATTGCTGCAAACGCTGCTCCCGTCAAGCGCTTCCTAAGGGAGATACCGATGGATGCGATGATTGCCGCTACAATGATGAACAATTCCGTAAGCCCTGTGCAGAGTGGGCTTATCTCAATGCGCACGCCGCTGCTTAATGTAACTATGGGGTTTTCTTCCGTTGAAACAGTTCCATTGAAAAAGGATGCTGTAGTGTCGGCGAGGAAATTCTGCAGCAGGGCTTCGGGAATTACTGCTGTAAATGCAACCGAGAGAATAAGGTAAATTAAAACAAAGAGCGCGATGAACCTCCCAGTTTTCCTTGCTTCCTCCTTGTCAAGTCTTATGCTGAGCGGGCTTTTTGCAAGGGAAATTTCCTTCATAAAATAGAATTGGTGAATCAAATATATAAGTTTGATGCTTTAGCGGAAGTGCTTGCGCCATCTTTGCTTTTTTCTCAAGAGCTTCTTTGCCTTGCTCTTTTTTCCGCCTTTTCGCAGTTGCCTGAGGGTTTTCGCAAGCTCCTTTCTTTCCCTTATCATTTGGTATGTCCTTGCAATATGCTTGTACTGAGGGGGCTTGCCTTTCCGGACAGCCTCAGCTGCGTAGAAAAGCGCTTTATTGGTGTCCTGATGCGGAAAAATATTATGTTTTGGGATAAGGTGGTTTAGTGCAGCCTCAAGACCATAGCCCTTCATCAATGCGAGCCACTTGCCTTTGTTTCTGAACAAGGGTTCAAGGGCTTTCATCCTGATTGCCCTCTGGCCGCTGTTCGTGTAAGCCATAACTTTTCCCCTCTCCTCGGTTACCCCAATGAGCATGTTGAGCTTTTTTTCCTTTAACTTCCCGATTAGGGTGTCCAGCTGCCCTAAACTCAGTCCAAGCAAATCGGCATCCAGCACAACAAGAATATCGGAGCCGTTCCTTTTTGCCTGCCTTGCCCCTGCTATGAATGCCTGCGCTTTGCCCAGCCTACGCTTCGACAGGCCGGAGTGGATTACCTTTACGCCCATTTCCTTTGCTATAGATGCTGTCCTGTCTTTGCTGCCGTCATCCACAACAATAATGTGCCTTGCCTGCGGGCTTTCCCTCTGCCAGCGCAGCAGCGGCTTTAGGACCCTTGCAATATAGTCCTCCTCATTGTAAGCAGGCACTATTGCTGTTGCTTTGTCGGGCATAGAAAAACCATGTGTAAACGATTATATATAACTTTATTGCTATTTATTGCTGAAACCTTTGCAAAGGTGTTAGTGTGGAAATTGGCGGTTTTAAGGTAGGAGACTATGTAGTCAGGGAAGAGGGCGGAAAGCGGCACCTCATCTTTGACTGCAGGAACTGCGTGTATGGCACCTCTGTTGCAGACGACCCTGCCTGCCGCTACCACCTCATCACCGTGCTGGGAGAGGTTGAAGCTGATTTGATTGTGCTAGCTGATGTGTATGAGAGGGTTTACGATGAAGTGCAGACAAAGATGCTTGGCGAGATAGCTGCCTTGAGGCAGCAGTTTAATGTTGAGGGGGTTTGGAGCTATAAGCATCTAGGCGCGCCTGGAAAGGAGTGCGAGCAGTATTTTTCCACAAGGCATGACACTGTTGTGAAGATTGCTCACGACCTGGTTGCGTTCGACCCCATAATGGCATACCTTA
>JAFCCK010000024.1 GCA_017610245.1 Candidatus Iainarchaeum sp. | reverse complement strand
GGGAGTAACTGGAGAAGCGGCATTGCCAAAGGTATTGTTTGAGTGGGACTGGAGCAGCATTGACATGGATGCATGCGATGAGGGCAATCCTGATTACATCTTCTGCGATGCAACGCAGTTCAGCATCTCTGTATTGAAGAAAGTGGATGAGCTGCAGGAATTTATTGATATGCACAAGCCGTTTGATTGTCCCAGTCCTGGAAGTGCTGTTGCGGTTAAGGAGCAGCAGATTGTTACAACTGCACTTGACGTTGCATTGACCAAAGTACAGGCATTGAGGGTTGGGGCAGATGCGAACATTCTGGTTACTGCTGAGAGTAATAACGGAAGGGCGATGGATGCGGAGCTTAGTATTAATCTGAAGAACAGCAGTACCGGCGCCCTGGAGAAGAGCTGTACGAGACAGTTTGAGCTGATAAGCAAGAGCACCAACAGCTGTCTCTTCACGAGTATTCCTGCTGGGATTTATGATGTGGAAGCTGTGCTTGCAGTAGATTTGTGTGACGGCTGTGAGAACAATGATGAGGAGAATGATTCAATTGACGCGCAGCTTGTGATGGGCGAACTCGGCATACAAGAATGTGAGCCTTATAGCACACTACGCTTGACGCAGTTCCTTGAGGCGACTGAAGCTGCTGGCAATGCTACCTGGACGCAGGCTGAGAAAGAGGCTGTACTTGAACTGCTGAAGTTTAATGCGCACTTGATGAAGGACGCTTACACCAACGACTTCAGGCAGGACTTCCATGATTTCTGCGTGCACAAGAGCTTCTTCGATTGCCCGGCCTATTATCTTGAGGAGGATGGTCTGGGAGAGTATTTCAGTAGTGCAGATCGCTTCCTGTTCGATTACGCGCAGGCCCCGCATGCCCCTGTTGCTGCTGGAAAGTATGAGGTTACCCTTGACATTGAATTTGACAATGAGAACTGGGACTTGTTCTCAGGGGGAGAGCCTGATGCTACAATTAGGGTGATAATGACGCAGTTAAGTACACCAGAGCCTGACAGCCCGTTCTATTATCTGCCATTTGATGGGCTGATTGGCGTTGATAGTGCAAACGGAAGACAAGGCTATGGTGTGAATTTCAGACAGACGAGCGAGGAAACAATCAAGATAAACGATAGCACTACTCAGCCTGTTATTTCAAGTCCTATAGCAGCCTCCACTCCTGTATTTGGGGGCTGGATTAATGCTGGATTCCAGGATGAATTCAGGACATTGAACATTGACAAGAGAGGAATCCTGCTGGACGTGCAGGCTGGGATTGATGAAACAAGTGTTGTCCTGAGCCCGAGCTATGCAACGCCAATAATAATGAATGTACACTTCAGCCAGGGAGAGGAGGCTTATGGCTTCTATTCAATTGAAATAGACCGAGGGCCGCAAACAGCATTCAGCAAAATGGTTCCGTGGAGCGGCGTTGGAGCAAACTGCAGGGACTTTGAGGATAATCCAATGCTAGATGCCTGGCAGGACACCTGGGATGTGCACGGCGGCATTACTGGGAACATTAGGTGCGCCAGGGGAACAGATATTACAGATTATGGAATAGAGTGGTGCAATCCAATTAGGAGTGGGGAAGTATTCCTGCAGTCAGTGGTATTTACACCGCAGGGAAGCAGCAGCCTGATGCAGAGAAGCACCTATGCGAATGACATGACACTGATTGGTGTTGACAATAGCGGCAGTCAGATTCCATTGAACGGTGTCCCTGGGATGGAGTTCAACAGCTATGGAACAAGCGGTATTGATTCAGTGGAAGATGTGTTTGGGCTTGTGGAAAGTGGAGATGTTTGCATTGTGGGGGCAGATAACAGGGTAAGCAGCCAGTTCTTCTGGAATCCAAAGGTTGTATTGGAGAATTTGGCCCAGCAGAGGAGCCAGGCTGAAGCGGAATGTATTAGGGCATCCTAAAGGAAATAAATAAAAAGCCCAAAAGCGTTAAGGTTTTAGCATGGGCATAGTTGACAATCTCAAAGACCTTTATTATGCTGCGGAAGACCAGTATTATGCGGTTTTGGATAAGATAAACAATTACGTGCCGGTTTACAAGATTGTGGATCCGATTGACAAGGTTTTTCCCTCATTTATACTGCTTGTGCTTGCTCTCATCTTAAGCGGCGCGTTGCTTGTGGCCTTGCCGGCCTTGACCTCTGACCAGCAGGAGCTGACCATTATTGTGGAAAATGATGCAGGTGATGCCCTGGCAGGGGTTGCTGTGAATTACAGAGCGGATTTATTGGCAGGCACTCTTGAAACAGATAGCGATGGGAAAATAAAGCTGGCAGTGCCTGTTGGCACTGAGCTGGAGATAAAAATAAATGAAACAAGTGTTGAGGGGGTTGAATATAAGAAACTTGAAACGCTTATAACTGTTTCAAAGGGTGTTTCCGAGGAAATATTGAGGCTTGAAACAAAGTTGCCGGGGGCAATTGAAAGAACACTTGTCTTCCAGTACCTGGGCGGGCAGAGGATTACAGACAAGGCGATTACCGTTAGGCTGAGCTGCTCAAGTGGCGTAACGCCGTTGCCAAGAGATGTAACCGACACTGACAAAGACGGCGTAATAGTTGTGAAGGAACCGCCTGGCTGTGGAGTAATGCAGGCAACCATCATAAGCCCGGCGGAATTCGTGGGGGAATCCTACCTGCTGGACAAGAGCACGGTTATTTTGAGGCTGCGGGGAGAGGAGATTGAAAAGGGAAGCCTAAGGGTAAAGGTAAAGGACGGCAGCGGAAGGCTACTGGATGAAGTAAATTTCAGGGTTTCACTCAGGGACAGGGATGGAATAGCACTGCAGGAGAAATACACTTTGCCCTATGGGGAGGTGATTTTCAGGGATGTGGTGCCTGGAAGTTACTCCGTAACGGTTGAAGACGAGAGCGGGGATTATGCCATTGCGACAGAGGGGGGGATAATCGTCAGCCCCAATCAAACAGAATCGGTCACTGTTGTTGTGAGCAAGAGTATTAAGGGGACGCTTGAGGTTACGGCTGTTGATAAGGGTTCTGGGCAGGAAATCGGGGCCGTACTCATAAGACTGGTGAACAGCAGCGGGAGAATAGTGACTGAGAATACAACTGGGGAGAATGGAGAGGCTGTCTCGTTCGCGTTGGCTGAGGAGGACAACTACACACTATTTGCAATCCACGATGACTACCTATATGGGGAGCTTGACTTGAACGGCACAATTGATGGCGAGGTAAGCGTTGAAATGGAGCGGCTTACCCCCGAAAATAGCGGCAGGGTAGAGGTAAAGGTTATTGATGAGGATGATGTGCCTGTTGAGAACGCAAAAGTAAAGCTCCGCTTCCTGGACAACGATTTCATCGCCCCCTATGAGCCGGCTACAACTGATTTTAACGGAATGGCGAAATTCAGGGGGGTAAAGCAGGGCTCGTACTACGCATATGTTGAAAAATACCCCGCTTCTGGAGACAATAAAAGCGATGGCAGGGAAATAGACATACGGACTGTAACAAAATTTACTGTCAGGCTGCTCATCGGGGAAACATTCGTCAATGTGCTTGCCATTGACCAGGACGGGCAGCAGGTCGCTGAGGCAGAAGCAGAGTTTTTCTCAATAACCGGGAAAAGTCTTGGGAAAATACCCCTAACAGACGGGATAGGCAGCTATTCCCTGAAAGCGGATAAAAGGGTTTATGTTGTAGTAAAGCATCCAAATTACCAGAGCGTGCAAACAATGCCCCAGCAGCTCTACCCAAACAGGACACTGGACTTTGTGGCTGAGCTGGAGCCAAGGCTTGTTTCTGGAACGCCCAGCATAGAATTCCTGGGGGTTTTCACAGCCAGCGGAAACGAGGCCTTTTCTATGGACGCAGGGCAGCGCTATATATTGAAATTCAAGTTCAGGGTGCCGGAAGTAGAGGAGTATGAGAAAGGAGGCATTCATTTCAGGGTCGGGAACGAAATGCTGCTTGCAAACGACCCCCTTGTGATAAAGGGTGTTATTGCCGGAAACATTAACGCCCCCTTGAGGGGGACAACCTTCAGCCCGCCGACAGGCTACAGCGAGGACATCCAAAACAGGACAGAGGGGGACGCGAAGTGGGTCAACTTTGAATGGCCAGAGCTGACGCCGGGAAACTATTTCTTCGGCATTGAAGTGAGGGTAAAGGGTCAGATTACTCCTGGTACATTGCTGCCAATGCATTACAGGTCATGGGCCGAGAACAGAAGCGGGGAAATGTTAAGGGACCCCTATGACAGCGCTCTTGGATTTCAGGAAAGTGTTGCTGAAAAGCAGGCATTGTACGCGAAAACATATTATCTTGAATACTATGAGGGCGAAACAGCCCAGTGCGATGAGGACTTCTGCTACAGCGGGGAATGGCTGTATGACGAGGAAGATGGGCTGTATGTGTATTCCCCTTATACTGTGAGAATCAGTTCCCCCTATACATTCCACTTTGTTATCGCAAACAACAGCGATACGGTTTATAACAACAGTGTGCTCTACATCACAAGCATTGAGGAAGCCTTGGAGATAAGCGAATACGAGATACAGGATGCTGATGCCAGAACCATTACAGCGCAAAGCATTAGGACATCAAAGGTTGAGGAGATTGGGCTGGGAAGCTTTACAAAGGGGAAAACCGTTAATGCGCAGCTCAAATTCACACCAAGAGAGCTGACGACGGATTACCTGGAAATAAAGGTAATTGCTGATGGCAAGGTTGTGTTCATGAGGGAAGTTTTCTTCATGGTAATAGCGGAATACAATATGGTGATTGGCGTTGAGCCAGGACTGCTGCCCGCATTCATTGATACGCCCCTGACGGTAACGGTGTGGGAAGATGCGGAGGGACAAATGTTTGAGCTGGAAGATGCCCTGGTTACTGTAACAAAAATTGCCCATGACAGGAGCGAGCAGAGGTGGAGCTCCCTCACAAACAGCCTTGGGAATGCATTCTTTACTGTGCCTGCCTCCTCTGCTGGAACCAAGGTTGTAATTACGGCTGAAAAGCCCGGCTTTGCGGCAGAGCCTGTTGTTTTATTCATTGACGCGAACGTTCTGCGCTTCGACCCGCCAGAGGTGGTAAGCAACCTTTCAACAAGGGACCAAACAGAGCAGGAAATATATGAGGAAATAACCAGCCTTATTCCGCTTGACCTGGAGCTGACCAACACTAGCATAAACGGCTACTTCAAGGGCCTGCTTGATGAAACCACAATGGCGAATTATCTGGGGCAGTTCAGGGGCATGAAGATTGAGGGCAACGGGATAGTTGCGCAAAACCTCTTCAAGGTAAAGCTGAGCGAGAACGCTGCAGACCTCCTGAGAAGACCCGAAAGGCTTGAGGGGAGCTTCTGGCTTACCTTTGAAAACCAAGAAGCAGGCACAGTATATGACTTTGCAATACCGCTGAAAGTGAATGTGAGCATCAGCGGCTTGCCCCAGACAGAGGACTGTTTGGTTATAAGCAAGAGCGAGTGGAAGACCATAACCCAGGGAAATGCTGCTGTACTGGAATTTGAGGTGCAGAACAACTGCATGAGCGAGGGCAAATTCCTGGCATTGGACAGGATTGTCGCAAAAGTTGACTGGAGCAGCGACATCATGGGGAACATTGAATTAAGCCTTACCGAGGCGGAAACAGGCGAGAGCAATACTGAAACACTGCAGCAGATTGTGTGGACAAGAATGTTTGAGGGCATAAGGGAGAGGGCTGTTTATTATGGGCTGCTTACCTTCACCCCCCTACAGGGCTATCTGGGCAAGGACGCTGAATTCAAGGTGTACATCGACGGGCAGGTTTTTACCGGGGAGGGAACGGGCTACCAGAATGTTGGCAGTTCGCCCCCATATATTGACTCCAGCATCAGAATCATCAACCTCGACAGCTGCATAAAGTATCCTGGAGCGGAATCGCTGGTTGAGATTGCTGGGAGTGAGCATGCTACAGCCACATTCAGCATTGATACAAGCGATTGCGGCACCACATCTGTTGATATCTCGCTGTGCAGGAACGATGCCAGCTGCAGCGGGGGAGCAGAGGGCGGCATTACTGTAACGCCGCAGGAATTCACGCTGAGCCCAAGCAAGCCAGTCCAGGAAGTAACTGTGATGAAACAGTCCATTGCTGGCATGTATGGGATATGGGTTTCAGCCAGAACTCCAGGGAGGAGCTACCACAAGGTTCATTTGATTGATGTGTTCGTTGAGCCGCGGAGCGAGGATGCTTTTTATCTTGACAAGTACGAGTTCAGCATAAAGGGAATCGGCAGCAGGGATTCTACCGAACTCACGAACAAGGAACTCAGCGAAATGGTGATTGTTGATGCAAGCGCCTGTGCCTGGGGCATGGCCGCGGAGCAGGACGAGGAATTGTTCGATTTGGCAGGGGCAGGCGTGGGGGCAGCCCTCGCCGGCTTGCTCGGTGCGAGGGATGCCCTCAAGGGGGCGCAGGCAGCCCAAACAGCTGCTGAAACATTTGACGATGGTGCGATAACACAGGGGAGGCAACTCTCAGACCAAGCCGCGCAATCAGCCCAAGAGGCGATGGATGCAACAAAGGGCGCATTTGATACGACAAAGGAGGCTTTAGACCAGGCCCAAGAGGCAAAGAAAACTATTGATGCTATGCAGAAGGCATCAGAGGCAATCAAAACAGCCGAGGTTGCAGCTGTTGACTCGGCATGCCAGTCGACACTAAGTGGGGCTGCTGGCGCATTGACAACCGCAACAGAAGGAACCCAGAAGGCAATGGAAGGCACACTTAAGAGTGTAACAGATTTCAGCGAAACAGCCCAGGATGGTTTGGACAGGGCAACAGAGGCACGTAATATGGCTGCTACGGCACAAAGCCATTTCAGGCAAGGGCAGATAAGTGCGATGCCAAGGAGCATTGGAGAAAAGCCGGCGAACCTTGCTGCTGCTTCCGAGTCATTTAAGAATGCGATGGGTCGCAGCACTATCTTTGGAAAAACCGGCTTCAAGGGGTCTCACAAGCTTACCGGGACTGCAAGCGATACAATGAGGAGTGCTGCGGACCAGGGAGAAATAATTATTGCAGAAGATATTACTACAACACTTCCAGAGAAATTCGCCAAAACCAAGGCAGAGACAGATGCTTTGATTGCAGCGATTGAGGCTGCCGTACCCCCATGTCTTGCAAGAAGCTGTGATTGCAGCGGTGCCTGCTGTCCAGATCACTGCACACCTACTTGTTCAGGGTGTGCGTGTAAGGCGGCAGCAGATGCTGCTATTGCTGAGCTTGAATCATTTAAAACAAAAGAACTTGCGGACTCGAAAGCCGCGATTGATACTTTAGAGCAGGGAATGAATACTGCGACAGACACTATTGACGATGCTATTATTGGAGAGATAAGCTCATCTATCAGCAGCCTTGAAAATGCTGTCCCCGGCGTGAAAAGTTCCATAAAGGCTGCCGAGGCTGCCTCCAAGGCATCCCAGGGAGCGGCTCTTGCCTCTGGAATGAAGAGCGGAAAGAATTGGGGCACTATAGGGCTTTACTCCATTCTCGGTGCCCTGGCAGGCGGGCTGCTTGGCGGGCTCTTCAGTGCGGATGATGACCCCTGCAGCATGCGCGTGCAGGAGACCATTATTGACTATATCATTAACCTGAAGGAGGACGCCCAGGCAATCACGATGGATAAGGAGGGGATTGCCGCCTCATGGAACACTGAGGATGCGAAGGTGTTTGGAGACTGGGACAAGCAGCAGGTTGGAGTGGTATTTGAGAACACTGGCTTGGGGGAGCAGGAACCCCTATATGCAACGACCTCATTCAGCGCTACAAAGCACCTCCATAACGACCCAACGGTAATCTCCGGGGACAGCGGTGACTTTGGCCCGTTCAATGTGCCGGATGCGAGCACTGAAACCTACACCCAAAAGATTCACCTGAAGTTTGTCACAAAAACAATGATAGACAGGATTCCGCCATTCAGGCCCGACTCTGGCTGCCTGCAGGGAACAATGCTCGGCGCAACCGGTATAGATGCACTACCGAAAGTGAAGCTTAACTGGAATTGGAGTGATACTGACGGAATTGCCATCGACAGCTGCTTGACTGAAAACCCCAATGGAATTTTCTGCGACGCAACACAGTTCTCAATAATGGTGAACAAGAGAATGCACGCCCTGGAGGAGTTCCTGGAAGCAAATCCAGTAATACCGTGCCCGCCAAATCCGGTAATGCTTGTGCTGGAGCAGATACAGAATCCTGTTGAAACGCATGAGGTGGTTGACGGGACGATTGGCTTGGCAGCAATAGCAAAAAGCGTTGCCGGGACAACGGCAGCAATAGCAGTGGAGGTGCAGAACATCTCGGGAGCGGACAGGAGCACAGAGGTTGAGATATACCTTGTGCCACCGGCAGATGTTTCTCTGAGTGAAGGGCAGGAAAGCTGCACAAGGACAGTGTTTGTCCCAAATAACGGGAGTGAGGTTGTTTCATGCACATTCATTGAGCTGCCTGAAAGCGATGAGCTTTACTCAGCAAGGGCAAGCCTGGTGAGCGAGGACGCCATAATCTATCCTGATGTCAATTCGGATGTGCCGGATTTCATTGATGCTGACCACCAGGACAGGTCAAGCAGCCTGACAGTTTCCTTCACTATTCCAGGAGCAGGGGAAAGCGGGGAGTGCTGGCTACCCTACTCAACCAGCCTGTATGATGGAAAGCCCGCGCTGGAGTACTATATTGAGGAAATGGCTAATGTTGTGTGGACAGATGAAATCCAGGACCTTGGTGATTTGAGGAACATTATTCACTTTAGGGCGAACCTTATAGAGGATGGTTACAGCGAGGACTTCCAGATGGATTTCTCGGAGTTCTACAGCCAGAGGACATTCATGGGCGCTCCAGAGTGGTTCTTGGACAGTGGAGAGGGAGCATTTATTGACTACTTTACTGACACTGATAGGCTGCACTTTGCAAGGAGGTATGTGAATTCAACTACCCTCTCTGATGCGGGAACATATGACGTGCTCTTGAGTATTGAGTTTGAGGATGAAACTTTTAGCTTCTTTGACAGCTTCGGCAGCCCAACAGCTGAGATTGAGGTTAGCGTGTACCTGACAGAGGGGCCCTATCCGAACAGCATTTTCTATTACCTGCCGTTCAATGGGGCAGTCGGGGAGGACAGCCTCAATGGAAGGCAAGGCTATGGCATTAACTACGTTAATGCCGGAAACCCCTTTGTTGTCAACAGCATGGATGGGCTGCTTATTGATACAGGGGAAATACCGGGATCAACGCCAGTAAGTGTGCTGAATACTGACACAGTGTTTGGATTCAAGAATATCAACTCGCTGGCATCCAACAGGGGGCTGCTGCTAAGGATTGAGAGGGGAGGAAGCCATAATGAAAATAACCTGCTGTTCTATCCGCATTATGCTACGCCGGTTATAATGAAGGTCCACAGCGAGGAAAATGACGAGCCCTTTTCAGCATTCTTTGAATTAATTGAATCAGACCAGCCCCAGCAGGTTGGGGGAAACCTCACCTTCTGGACTGGCGCGGGGCAATGCCTGGACTTTACTGGTGTTCCAGTATTTGAGAAATTCAGTAACACTCCAGATAGAGAAGGTACATCGACAGATCCTTTAGTGAATTGGCAGTATGTTTATGCGCTGGACTGGGAGAAAGCAGAAAGTGCAGGGGAAGTGTACTTGAAAACATACATTTACAGTCCAATCAACGGCTCTTACGCCCTGAGGGGAATCGCACCAGAGGGAATCGGCTTCATTACATCAGACAGCCCCTTTGTTTCCTCCATTGAATTGAAGGGAATCTCTGGCATGGAACACAACAGCAAGGATGCCTTGGATAGCGTAACAGAGCTGCAGGAGCTGTTTGAATTGGTGGAGAGTAGCCAGGTATGCGTGACTGATAGTGGAACAAAAACATCCTTCTGGTGGAATCCGAGGGTACTGTATGAAACAGCCGGCTCTTATACTAGCATTAGCCAGTTTGAGCAGGGGCTTGTTGCTGGGGAGAGCTGCATTGGATATAGCAGCTGAGGCTCTTTTTCTTTTCTTTTTGTACAGGCTTTCTTTTCTTTTTTAAAAGAAACGAAAGGGTGCAAAGGATTTTAAACCAGTAAATTCATAAAAGTTAGTGTATGCTGGAACTGCCACTCCTATTTTGGCTGTTTGAGTTCTTCCAGGACATGATTTTGGTAGTGAAGGTATTTGTGCTGCTCACAATCATTTCCTTTATACTGAACCACTTGGGAAAGGGCCCTATTTCACTTGTTTTGATAGTGGGTTTCTCTTACTTCATGCTTTTTTCCCCTTTCTCGTGGTTTTTTGAGGCAACATATGTTATTATGATGCTGCTGATGTTTGGAATTAGTGGTATTTTGATTGACTTCTTCTTTGTGAGCGGGGGTGCTGGAGGCGGCGAGCAGAGCCCAATGAGCAGTGGGGCTGACCTTGCCAAGAGGGTTGCTATTGCGCAAAGAGGCAGGAGTATTGCACAGAACCTGATGCGCAGGGGGCGGTAGGCATGAATGAACAGGGAAACTTACTGCTTTTCATTCTAATTGCTTTTATTATACTTGCACTTATCCCCCCCATGGTAATGATATTCTTTCCCATTGCAGATATAATAATCAGAAT
>JAFCCK010000175.1 GCA_017610245.1 Candidatus Iainarchaeum sp. | reverse complement strand
AGGGGCTTATCAGGATAACATTATCGCCCCTAACCATTAGCTTCCCGTATTTTGTTTTAACCTCGCCGTTCTCAAGCTGTTCCGCATTCTCCAGCACGATGTTCATGTGGACATCAAATGCCTTCAGCGTGCCCCTCACCTGCACATTTCCCTTTAAAACAACCAATACCTCACTACCAATCGCCTCGTTGAGCAAATCGAATGGTCTGCTTGTCATAGTTGAATACCCCCTATTCGGTCTCCTTTTTTATTTCCTCTGCGTCTGCTTTCTTCTTTCTTTTAAAGAAGCCAAACAGTCTTGCGAAAAATCCTTCTTTCTTCTTTTTAACCGGCTGCATTTCAACGCTCACTCCAGAGAGCTTTGCAGCCATTTTATTGATTGCAACTGAAGCTGGACTTTCTGGTTTTCTGATTATTACTGGTGCAACGTTCTCCTGCATAAAGCTTTTCCTTACCTCAGGATCATATGGAATCATTCCATAAATTGGCAACTCGAGCATTTTCATTATGTCCTCATCGCTTATTTCGCCCTTCTCTCCCCTCAAAAAGTTTAGGATGACCCCAATGGGATTGCTGCCTATTCTTTGCGCGACAATCTTTGTTTTCAAAACATCCGCTACGCTCGGGCTATTTGGCATAGTAATCAACAGTATTTCATCAGCAGCAGCTAGAGAAGCCATAACGCTCTTTTCTATGCCAGCGGGAGCATCGAGCAAAACAAAGTCATAGCTGTCCGCTACTTCCCTTATAACCGCTTCAAGCCTCTCGGGATCTACCCTCCTATAGCTTTCAATGCTTAGGCCACTTGGAATGAAGTGGATTCCGCCGGGGCCTTCATATATTGCATCATGCACATTACTCTCCCCAAGCAAAACATCATGGAGCGTAATTGGCGAACTCTGCATTCCAAGGAGAAGGCTTAGGTTGGCCATGGCTACATCAGAATCAACAACCAAAACGCGTTGGTTTTGTTGGGATAGGGCAATACCAAGGTTGGCTGTTATCGTGGTTTTGCCTACTCCGCCCTTCCCAGAGGCGATTGTGATTATTCTAACCATTTTAAACCCCGCTAGTATAGGTTAATAGATTATTATTCATTAAAAAGCTTTCTTATTGGCACACCCTGGACAGATCATCTGCTGCTCTTTTTTATTTTTGGTACAAATGATTCAAGTTCGGCGGCAAGGGCCTTTAGCTCTATGTTTGAGAGTGATGATTGTGCCTTCACCACATATGTTCTTTCATTGAATGGGAAGAGCATAAACCAGCCATTGGAACCCTTTATAAGAACACTTTCAGGGCTAGCAAGATCAGTATCGATATGTTTTAGGAGGGAGCTTGCGGAGAGCACATCCATATTGCCATTGCCCTCGCTGCTCACAACCAATTCCCCATCGTTATTCATGACTGTTATGCTGTCAACCAGGTGCTTTCTCTTTAGCTCACTCAGAAGCCTATTCATATCTCCTGGGTTTAGATTGAAGTGGTATTTTGAGAGAAAATCATTCAATATTTCAAGCTGCTCATAAGGAACAGTTGTGTCATCAATCTCCAGTATGCTGGATGCGATGCCCCTGAAAATACCCATAAGCTTTGTCATCATTTAGCCAACGCCCCCCAAACCAAGCTTTTTGAAAACATCGAACTTTGACTCCTTTTTGCGCAACTCTTTTCCCAGGGCTTTTTCTGCAACCTTTGCATCGTATTTCTTGGGAACAAACTTTGTTATCTCTTTCTCTCCTAGGGGCTTTTGAAGCTCTATTTTTTCGTTGAATGCAATTATCAGGTCAACCTGCTGCTTGCTGAGAGAGCCAACATCCATTATGCCGAACTCTGCAAGCGAACTGTTAAGCAGCTGCTCCAGGGCAGCATCCCCATAAAAGCTCTTCCCAAACTTGACGTATTCGTAGATTGCGCCCACAATAGAACCGCCCTTTATCAGGGTGATGCCTTCCTCTATTCCACCTCTCCCTTCAACCGTTAATACGACATAGCCTGTGAAGCCCTCCCTTATTAAAGCTGAAAGCTTTTGTGTTAGCTTTAC
>JAFCCK010000001.1 GCA_017610245.1 Candidatus Iainarchaeum sp. | reverse complement strand
TGTGGAGCTTCATAAATCTGCAGGGAGCTCAGAGACCGGTGCCTCATAAGGTGCTTCCTGATTTCTATAGGTATATTGCTCTTTCTCAGATATTGCGCAAAGGCATATCTCAGGGAGTGGGTAGTATGCTTGTATAATTTCCCTGGTTGCCAATTGTCCAAATCACTGGCAGGTTCCCTGTAGCCGTAAAATTCATTAAGCCCAATCCGATCACACACTTTGCGGAATATGTTCCTGGCCCTGTCTGAGGAAACATACTGATTGTGGCTCCGGGAAGTTTCCGGGAAGAAAATAAACCCGTCATGCTTTATAATCTCCCTTTCGTACTCATGGATATATTCCGCCAGTAAAACATCAAGCTTCTCATGCAGGTGCATCGAATCCAGGACCTCAAAAGGGCCCTGCTTTTCAGTTTTAATTTTAATCTGCTTATTCTGGAAATCAATCTCTTTGAGGTTGATTTTAACAACCTCCCCAATCCGCAAGCCCAAAAAAGCCTGAGTCATAAAAAGGACTTTGTACCGCCACTCATGGGTATAGAATGCGGAAAAAAACCTGTCCACATTCTCCAGCGACATAGCCTTGTAGGCCGGATATCGGTATTTGGGAAACTTCCTCCTGGTGTATTTTCTCTCATTAACCGTCCTGACGGCTTTCATTATTTTTTTAAGTTTCTCCCTAGATAGCGTGTATAGAAATTCCTCAGAAGTAACTGTATCTAAAACTAAGTTCTCGTTCAATGTTACCCACCTCTTAATAATATTTTATTCTCCGACCTTGAAATATCCTCGGTTGATTGAAAATCAACTAATTGGTTGATTTCCTTAGAATTAGCCATCTGCCCCGGCCAGAAGACCCAAGGGGACTTAGCACGTCCGGCTGCAGACGTCAATAACGAATAACAGACTAAGTATTTTAAGAAGCTTCTGGGGGGGAGTAGGTTTCCGGTGCCAGAATTTCCTTTACAATAATTGCTGATGGGAAAACTTCGCATCAGAAACGAGGCCTCTCCTGAAAAGTTTTTTGTGAACATCCTGTCATAGTATCTGAGTGGAAAAAGTTATAAAAGGTTATAACTTATTAACCAACCAAAATTACAGCAAGGTTTATATATGAGTTAGAACGTATTATAACTGATTCGAAATGGCAACAAAAATCAAAACAAAAAACACATGGATTTCAGAAAAAGCCTTCAAATACCTGGAAGGAAAAAAGGTAATTCCCCAAGAACCGCTTTATGCTACATTAGATAGGGAATTGGGGCTAGTTAAAGGCAATAGGTGAAAGAAATGATAAAGTTCGGATTTGAGCAGAATGGGATATACCAAACGAACCCAGGAGTGCAGTTCTCCTCCGGGCTAAGCGATTTCTCAGATATGGGGCTAAAAATAGGAGCTCCCAGTTCGGATTTTACGGAAAAACTATGCCTATCTAGGCATATTTCTGCTTGTTTCACCTCGAAACTTGAGGAGGTGGGGGACACCTTCTTAACAATTCCACCTAGGCGTAAGACCGGCGGACAAGACGGAGTTAGGTTGCCCATGCCGTTGAACATGGGCCAGAGGATGATGCCGGCAGCCGTTAATTTTAATTCTCTCGAGGTGGGAGCATGAGAGGCTATTATTGGTCTCCTCAAAGAGGAGAATGGTATTGGCGCGAAAACCAAGGGGCTGAAAATTGGCATGGCCCTTACCCAAATCGAACGGCTGCTAAGGTTGAGAGGAGAAAATTCACTGACAACCAAGCCCCGAAATTATTTGTTTCTATAGGAGGGAGTTGAGATGTTGGCTAAAGCAATAATGCTTCTTGACAAGGCAGAGACAAAATTTGAGAATGTTGAAGTAACTATTCGAATAGACGATCATGGAAATACTGATTTGGAAATTATAGATCTTGAGTTAAATAAGGAGTATCAGGTTCCCTACTCCTCAGTTGCTTTCATTGAATGGAAAAGAGGGCCAACAGAAACTACAGATAAGAATGAAAAAGGAGGGAGCTGAATGAGTTGTGAGTGTGGAAAAATAACTTTTTCAATTGCCGGCTATGAGATGGTGAAAAAAACTGCTTCACCTGAACCAAGGGCGTCAAGAGTTTATTTGAGAAAATCTTGGGCTGGAAAAAAAATTGCAGTAGTTTTGTTGGAGGCAGAATCATGAAATTCGACAGCACAATCAGCATTAAAGAAATGACCGAAAGGGCAGAGAGAGAAGGCGCAACAGAGATTAAGAGAATTTTACCTGAGCAGAGAGGTCTTACAGATATAAAATTAGGATTCCGGAGTGGGAAAGAATGCAAGAACTTGAGCAGAAAGAATTAAGTGCAATAGTCCTGGAGAACCAGAAGATCGTAACTGACTTACAGAAAAGAATAAAGCAGCTGGAAGCGGCAGCTTATTCCAATTCTCCGGGCAAGGTACATAAATTGCAGCGGATTGCAGAGCTTGCTGAAACGAATCAGCAGGTTACGGTTTCTATTTTGAAAGCCGAGTTTAAAATCCGCTCGAGCAACTACTTGAGAGAACTAATGCAGGAAGCATCCAAGGCCCACGAGCTACATTTTTTCAAAGGACAACCAGGACAGGAAAGCTTTATTACAAAATTTAAAGTCGAGAACAAAGCGATGCACGCATACGCAGAAGTTTACCGCGAGCTGCAGGACAAGCCTATTGGTACAACCATTACGGAGAGCGCAATAGCACACCGCTATGAATTGAATGGCCAGGAATTGCAGAGCGTAATAGGGCACTTGGCCAGGCACAACGAACTACACATTGTAATCCCGATGAATAGAAAAGGATGCAGGAGAGTTAAACGTGTGCGCTAAAATTACACTTACTCAACCGAGTGAGACTACGCTGGAAGAAAGCGTATTGGGAATGCCGGCTATAATGCCGGTATGCTCAGCCAGGGGGACCCGAATTCTAGTAGTGTTAACCCACCTCGGGAAATTGGGTGCAAGGTTCAATTCCTTGCCTGGGCGTGCCATAGCCTTTTTAAGGCGTGGGCAAGGAGGCGAATCTCATGGAAGAGATATTGCAAAAAAAACAATATCCTGATTCTCTAGAGCTTGACTTTGGAGGAACCAGGAAAGGAGGCAAAGTTTATTTCGATGCCTCAAATAAAAAGGAAGCGGAGGAACGCATTACAAATATGAAAGACATTGCGTTGCACGCGGTAAAAGAGCTCGAGGATTTCAAAAAGCAGGAGGCGGCTTTAAATGAGTAAAGGCACAGTAAAACCAGAAACCAAAGACATTGAAGTCCCAAATCACGAAGAAGGAAACGAGCACGAAAAAGAAGGCCAGATAATAGTTGACACTGGTAAAGAAACAAGGGAGAAAAAATTCGGCAGCAATAAACCAGAATTCAAAAGGCCAATAGAATGCGTTATAACAGCTGCGAGTTTTCAAACAGACGGTCAAACGGTAACTACTACAAACAGGGATGGCAAGGAAATACAGCTGCCGGAAGACAAGTATTACAAAAAACACTGGCTGCAATGCACATTCGAGTACAAAGACAAAGAGACGGGAGAAAATAGGAGCTTCGACCAAACCTTCGGAAGTATCAGAGAATACACTAATCGGCTTTGGATGGGTTCTTCAAACAATTTGGCTCAATTGAAGAGCTTGCTTGAGGCATACCTTAGCGTTCCATTGGAAAGCTCTTGGGACATAGCAAAGGAGATCGTAGGCAAGAAGTGTCTTGTCAAAAGTAAGCCTTGGGAATTCGGAAACAATAAAGGTTTCTCAAATCTAGTCCAGGACTTTGTTGACGAGGAATAAATAATGAGAAAATTGAGGGAAAAAGAACAATGCGCCATTTGCGGAATAATAACTGATTTCCCGATGGCGCATTACCTCGATTTTCATTACAGGGGAGAAAAGTATGCTGGAAGTAAAGATACCGTATGAAGTAATTAAAAAAGCCAGGAAGGCTGCGGAAGAGATCCATGCAAACAGGACAGGGAATAAGGACAAGTTTCTGCAGGGCGATGAAGCCAAGGCTGACCGCATGGGTTTCCAGGTAGAGTTCGCTCACTGCTATGCGTTCAAGCAGCCATTTCCTAAAGTTCTCAAAGGCAGAGAGGTTGATGAATTTGATTCGCAGCTTGCGGTGCCAAATGAGAACGGACTGCTGCAGCTGTTTAAATTTGATGTGAAGACTTCTGAGGAGTTTCTAATCAACAAGGAGCAGTACCAAAGGAAGAAAGTAGACGCTTACCTTTTCGAGAAGCTGAATTTTTTGGACTTCCGCACGGGAGCAATCTTCCTGAAGATTTACGGCTGGATTATGAAAAAAGACGTGCCACACTCCAGTGAGATTAAAACATTCGAGCATAACGGATCGCAGGCTTACAAGGTAAGCAGAATGGCTTTGAAGAGTCCGAATCTTTTGCTAGGATTAATTCAACCGGAGAGGATTTGATGGACGTGGAAAAATCGTGGCAATTATCACATTATAAAAAACAGGAGGGATTGATGTGACGAACTATAAAGAGAATTTTGTTGTCTTATCGAAGACAAAAAAAGAAAACGAGAAAGAGGATGAAACAAAGAGGACATACTCTACGTTCCTTAGAAGCGAAACAGGGCAGCGAATAAACCTGCACTCAGACAAGCCGATTGTCTTGAACATCAGGGATGAGCTAGAGATCAAGATGGTTAAGCATCAGAGCACCTTGCTTGTTGAAGACAAGGATGAGGAGGAATAAGTGGGTTATATATTCGCAATTCGCTACCTTGGCCAGGGATTGAAAGGCAAGCACTGGTTTCTTGCAAAAGAGAAATACCTTGTTTGCCTTTCTTCTGTGGAAAGGTCTTGCGATTGTCAACATGGAACAATGCAGGAGGGCAGGGGAAAGAAATCCAACTGCAAGCACGTTAAGAACGCCAGGGAACTCTTGAAGGTGATGAGGAAACTATGAACCAAAAAGTACGAGAGCAGTTTTGCCAAGAATCAAAGAACTTGCTAGACAACAGAATGAAGCAGAACGCAAAGAGAAACAAGTGTGGTTTCCCTGGCAGGTTCAAGCATGCAATAAAGATTTTTGAAATATGCTACTGGCTGAACGCACAGGGCAAAAGCTTTTACACTGAGGCAATTTTCAAGAACGGAAGCCGGGCAGACATTTTCGTGCTGGATGACAGAGTGGCAATCGAGGTAATGGATTCAGAAAAAGAAAAGAGCATTGACAGCAAAAGGGAACGTTACCCGTGCAGGATAGTTGGGATTCGGATTGACCAGGAATGGAAAGAGGAGCTGATTAATTGAAGAAAGCAATAATCGTAGACATAGACGGAACAATAGCAGACCTTACCCACAGGCTGCATTGGATAAAGAACCCGCACGGAGTTAAAGACTGGAAGAGATTCTTTGCAGCAGCATACAAAGACAAACCAAAAAAACAAGTAATTGAATTAATTAAATTCCTAGCAGAACATTACCACATAATTTTCCTAACAGGACGGCCTAGATTGATTGAAGGAATTACAATAAGATGGCTTTTGAATCATTTCCCAAGTTCAAAAGAATCTCGTAAGTATAGTATGATAATGCGCCTTGATGGAGATATAAGGCCAGACCATAAAATAAAGAAAGAAATTTACAAAAATCAAATTCAAAAAAAATTTGAAGTCATAGGAGTATTTGAGGACAGGCAGCGAGTAGTGGATATGTGGCGGGAGCTGGGCCTTACTTGTTACCAGGTAGATCAATGGGAAGAGGATTAGATGAAATGCGATGGTTGCGGTTTGACTTTTAAAGAAAATGAATTGCAGAATTTTGTAGGGAGAAATGGCATTAGCGGAGTTTTCCACGATAAATGTTTGAAGAAAGAAGAAGAAAAACTGGAACGATTATGTGAAACAAAAAAGGGGGATTAAATTGAAGAAAGCAATCATCGGAAAGGCAGACGGCAAGCCCCTGGGAATCGACCTGGAAAAACTAATGAGAACCAGACTTTTAATTCAGGCAAACTCTGGAGGAGGAAAATCTTATTTAATCCGGAAGCTCCTCGAGGAAACGCACGGGAAGGTACAGCATATTGTCCTTGACCTGGAGGGAGAGTTCGCAACGCTAAGGGAAAAGTACGATTATGTATTAGTCGGAAAAGACGGCGACATTCCAACAGACATCAGGTCAGCAGAGATGCTTGCAAAGAAACTGCTCGAGCATAACATTTCAGCCATAATCGATTTGTATGAGCTGAAGCATCATGAGAGGATTCTATTTGTAAAGAGATTCCTGGACGCAATGGTGAACGCCAGAAAGGAACTATGGCATCCTGTTTTGCTTATAGTAGATGAGGCCCATATCTTCTGTCCGGAGAAAACAAAATCAGAAAGTGCAGGCTCCGTAATTGATGCAGCAACCCGAGGAAGGAAGAGAGGATATTGTATTGCCCTAGCAACGCAGAGGCTTTCAAAACTTCACAAGGATGCAGCAGCCGAATGCAACAACAAACTAATCGGAAGAACAGGCCTAGATGTGGACATGAAAAGGGCAAGCGAAGAGCTAGGCTTTACTTCAAAACAACAAATGCTTTCTTTGAGAGACCTCGAGGCAGGAGAATTTTATGCATTCGGTCCTGCAATAGCCAAGCAAATAGCTAAGGTAAAAATTGACAAGGTAAAAACATCTCATCCGGAGGCAGGCATGGGAGTAAGCATCAAAGCAGCACCTGCAGGAAGTAATATTAAATTAATATTATCTAAGCTTGCGGATCTTCCGAAGAAAGCTGAGGAAGAGCAGATGGAAACATCAGATTTAAAAAAGAAAATTCGGGAGTTGAATTTGCAGCTGAAGAAAGTTGGTACTATAAAGTACTCTGAAGTACCGGTGAAAAATAAGAATGATATAATCAATGCTAGGATACAAGGATATTCTGAAGCAAAAAAAAGGTATGATGTTGAGTTCAACAAAATGAGGAAACATCTCCACACTCTAAAATATAATTTTGGTTTGATAAAAGAGAAATCTCAAAAAGTTGAAAGTGTCATTGCGATTGTAGATAAAATTTCTATTTTTGATGATAAAGAAAATCATGTGCCGGGAGCAAGGAAAAGTGTTGCACAACTTGACCGAGAGTATGGCATTGGACAAAAAGCACAGCCATCTATAAGCTCATCGATAACGCCATCGATGAAGGCTGAGACACATATACACATACCCACAGATGAGGGAAACAATGGAACGCTCAGATCAGGGGCAATGAAAATGCTTAAGGCTGTTGCAATGTTCCATCCGACACCAATAAGTAGGCAGCAGGTTGCATCTCTTTCAGGCTTTTCTATGAAGGGCGGCTCTTTCGGTACCTATTGGGGCCAACTAAAAAGAGCTGGCTGGATCGAAGAGAAAAAAGGTGAAGTAATAATTACCTCTGAGGGCCTGGAAAATGCAGGAGATATCCCTGACCTTCCGACAGAGCCTACAGCTTTAGTTGATATGTGGGCTTCAAAATTCAGGGCAGGAGCCGGAGCAATGCTTCGCGCTATTGCAGAAGTTTACCCGGGAGAAATTACTAGGGAAGAGATTGGAGAGAAAACAAACTTTGCACCAAGCGGAGGATCGTTTGGTACTTACTTGGGATTGCTAAGAAGGAACGGGCTGATTGAAGTTGACGGCCAGATGGTTAAGGCTAGCAAAACACTTTTCTTGGAGGACTTGTAATGATGTCAGAAAAAGAAGTTAGAGAAATGAAAGAATACTTGAAAAATATAAATCGTCAATTGGATGCTAAAATGCAAGGGCCAATGAATGCAGTAGATGAAGTATTGGGAAAAGTTCTTGAAGGGCCGACAAGGTATAGTTTGAAAGAATTGGGAAAAATTTTAAAAAACATTAAATTCATAGAATGGAAAAAAAGTGAAATTGTAGGTTTTTTTTTATGGATTGGAGAAAATCCTGAGTTGGCTAAAAAAATACTAGAGGCGAAGCAATGAAAAAGAAATGCAAATGCGGAAATAACAAATTCTTTCTTGAAAAAAAGAAAATAAAAATAAGAACAGCTAATGGAATATATCCTGAAACTGTTGGTACGTTAGTTTGTACTTTGTGTGGAAATAAAGAATCTGAATGGAGTGAATAAATGAGCAACGCAAAAAGAATGAGAGAAATGCAGCAGAAAATAAACAGTTTGGAAGAAGAAGTTAGGCAGCTGAAAGGACAGCTTTTCCAGTACAGGAAAAGAGACCGACCTATGGCCGGAGACAACATAAAAATCACAAGGAGGAATTAATTTGGAAGGAAAAGAAGAAAGAGGAGCAAGGCAGCCGCCAGTGCAGCAAGGCGAGCGCATCGAGGTTGATATTATCGGTATCGGTAAGGACGGCGACGGCGTTGCAAAGGTCGAGGGATTTGTAGTAATAATCCAAGGCGCAAGGAAAGGCGAAAGGCACGAGGTTGAAATTACAAAAGTACTGCAGCGAGTAGCCTTTGCAGATATAGTAAAACCGCAGGAGGAGTAAGCATGCCAGAAATTGAACTAACAAGAAAGGAAACGGAAGGCATTTTGTTGCATGATGACAAATGGAACGAAAACAAAATTTTCCTTTCCAACCATGAAAAATTAAAAAAAGGCGGAACAGTGAGATTAGGTATGATGGGCTTTCCTGCAAAAGTCAAGGAAGTCAAGGAAGCAAAAATAATAGTGCTAGAGAATGAAAGAAACAGTGGCGGCACTTGGGATTCCTATGTTGTTGTGCCAACTAAAAGGGAGGGGAAATAATTGCAAGCAAATCCAGAAATTGAAGAAGGAATAAAAACGACTCTGAGCATAAAAGCCTTCCGAGTGAAAGGCAGCAAGGTTTTCGTAAAGGTTTCAGATCCAAAGATTGCGTTGAGCGATATTGCAACGCTTGACATTGACAACCCAGAAATAACCGAGCACATGGGCCAGAAGTTTGTTGAGATGGTAACAGAGGAAGCGGAAGTAATTTTCCTGCCTCTGGGAAAGTTCAACGAAATAAAGCAATGGGCCAAAGAGCAAATGGGAAAACAGGAAAAATTCAGAAAAGAAGTTGAGGTTATTATAGAAGAAAAACAGGAGGTTGAATCTAATGCCGGAAATACGCAAGACAAATCTGGAAGTGCTATATTACCCACTAAGGACGACAGATCCAAGAAAGAATGAGTATGCCTTTGAATGCAGCAAGCTTGAAATTTGCTGTAAGGGAAGCACACCAGGCGCGGCCCTGGAGAAATTCGGGAACGCATTGAAAAGAGTAAAGAAAGAAACACTGGAGAAAGCGTTGCTATGAGCAAACAGATTGAAATTCCATTCAACAAGTGGAGCGATGAAAGGCTTAGGGCCGGGCAAAAGGTTTGCACTAGCCGGCACAAAAGGTACGGAGATCCAGGGGATTATTTCTATACAGCAAACGGAAGGTTTAGGCTGCAGCATGTAATGGAGCTGCCTTTGTGGTTTGTAAAAGAATTTCTTTGGGAAGCAGAGGGCGCAGGCAATCCGCAAGAGTTTGAAGTTGTATGGAAAAGCCTGCACAGAGGAAAATTCAAAGCACAGGAACTGGTTTGGGTACATTTCTTTTTCAATCCGCACAAAATTCCAAGCATGAATGAAAGTGCATCGGAGGGATTGAATTGAAAACGGGAGCAGAAAGGCGAGAAGGGACGAACGCGAGTGGGGCTAGGCAAAGTTTTAAATTACCCAGATTGAGTAATTTTTTCTCGTCCTGCCTTTCCTGGTTGCGTTGGGAATGGTTTATGCTAACACTAGGTTGGAAGGGCTTTAGTTTTGAACAGGCAAGGAAAAAGTATTGCAATAAGGGATTCCACAAAATGATTAGAGGCAAACTATCAGTACATTACGGAAAGAAATCCTGCATTGTTGAATACCTGAATTGCGCTTTTTGTAATTGGAAATTTTTTGCCACAGTCGAGGACAAAAGAATTTATTTGAAAATTCAAAAAGGAATGCGCTGGCCATTGCCACGCAAGCTGTTCAAAGAAGCAGTGAAAAGAAAAAAGGAGAGGATAAAAAATGCAAAAGAACCCAAACGACAGAAGCCTTAACGGCAAGGAAAGAGAGCAGGAGCGCATCTCAGTGAAGCGCATGACAAATTCAATAAAGAAAATTGAGTTTGAAATACAAATCAATGACAACGAGGTAGAAAAGCTTGGCATTGACAACGAAGAAAAGAAAATGCAAATAACAAACCTGACTGAAAGACGAGACCAAGGTAAGCGACTAATAGGTGGAGCCAAAATAATTGACGTGTTCCCTCCTGCATTGCCGCCAGAGGAAAAGACAGAGGTTAAAAAAATCTCTAAAGAGGAAGTGGAAAAACTAGAGGCAGAAAAAAAGAAGGGAGGTGAGAACAGTGCAGGGAAAGTTTGAAGTGTTTATAGGAAACGCTGTTGATAGACAATGGTACTTTCGATTGAGAGCAGCCAACGGCAAAATAATTGCACAGAGCGAGGGCTACTCAAGGAAAAGAAATGCCTTGAAGGGAATCGCAGCCATAAAGAAATGTGCAGGAAGAGCACCTATAGTAATTTTGGGATAGTGAGCAATGTGGTTCTGTATGGGCGAGATAGCGAGAATAGTGGAAACAGCAGTCAAGCGTGAAGTTAAGCTACAGTTGGTGCTTGTCTATACAGATATTAAAAACCTCAAAGAAGAAAACAGAAATTTGAAGCAGAAGTACTTTGAGGCCCTTAGAAGAATCCGGGCTTTGGAGGAAGCCGTTAAAACAAAGCTCGAGGAAGACCCGGAAACAGACTTTGGAGTGTGAGAGAATGAACAAGGATTACGATATTGAACACATTCAAAAAAGGCTTAAGAAATTCAAAGAGATTAGAGAACGGCAGATAATTAGACTAGAGGCCATTGAGGAAGAAATTTCTTATTTAAAGAAAAGGCACGAGCAGCTGCGTTTCTCTTTTCCATATCAGCCTATAAGTTTACAGCCTTGGCGTGATTTCATATCCCAACAGGAAAAGCAGGAGGGCAAACGTGTTACCAGGAACTAGAATCAGATGCAAGTGCGGGGCGAAGCTATTCCGAATACAGCTTATAGGCGAAGCACATTATGAAGTGTACTGCCAGAAGTGCAAAACGAAAATAATGACAATAAAAGAAACACCGGAAGAATTTGAAAAGACCATGGAGGGATTGGATTGAAAACCCAAAAATTCAACGAGCAGCAACTCAAAGACCTTGTTAAAGGCAAAGAGGTTGTTACTTGCGAATTGGTTAAGAAAGGCGAAGGTTATATTGAGGAAATTAAGGAACGGTTTGAGCATCCAAGTATGAATTTCAACATTAGAGATGCTAAGCAACCAGTGAGTAAAGGTTTTTTTATAATGCAGGTTGTGAAACCAAATGCGGATAATGTTTTTGCACTTTATTTAGTTGTTCAGGCAACAAATGAAAAAGGCGAGAAGCAATCTTTTTGTGAATTTTGTAGTGAGTTAGCCCCAAATTCAAATTTAGTTGGGCATGGAGGAGCAGAAGAAAAACCTTTATTAGTCCGGCTTGAAAAAATCGAGGTACAAAAAGAAAAACATACACTTGACGAGAGAGGATGGAAAACTAAATTACCATTATGGTTTAAAACTTGGAAGAGGGGGAATTAGATGGCTGAGATTGAAATCCCCGTAGTTGAAATGGTGCCTATTAATGATTTGAAGATTGATGGAAAGAACCCTAACAAAATGACACCAACCCAAGAGCGCGCGCTGGATGAGAGCATCAAAAAGTATGGGTTTATTGTCCCGATTATTACAAACAAGGATTTGCTTATTGCGGATGGCGAGCAGAAGTGGCTGCGTGCAAAGGTTTTGGGAATGAAACAGGTGCCGGTTATTAGATTGCTGTTGAAGGATATTGACCGCAGGATTTTGAGGCAGGTTTTGAACAAGCTTCGGGGAACGCATGACTGGGAAATGGATATCTTGGAATTCCAATTTTTCAGTGAACATATGAGCTTAGGCGAAGTTAATGAATTACTGGCCTTGAAAGAGAGGGAATTTGATTCAATCTTGGACGCCTTAAACATTGATAAGGAAGAGGAATTCGATGTAGAGAAAGAGTACAAGAAAATTGAAACAGATATTGTACGGGGAGACGTTTTCAGGCTTGATCAGCATAGGCTAATCTGTGGAGATGCTACTTCTCCAGAGGATACTGCAAAATTAATGAATGGTAATAGGGCAAAATTGGTGTTTACGGATCCTCCGTACAATATAAACTATAGGAGCTTCGGATTTCACAGCTACGCAGAGGGAAAATACAAGTATGGCCACAAAGAAGTCTTCCAAGACAACATGACAGAAGAGCAGTACTTGGAATTTCTTCGCAAAGCCATGAAGAACTGTTTTGATTGGACAACAGAAAAAGCAGGCCTGGTTTTATGGAATGGGGACAAGCACCTGCACACGGCAATTCAGGCCGTAATCTTGGAAAAATGGAAAGTAAACCAGCTTGGAGCATGGGTAAAAAATTCCCTGACGTATGCACCAGGATGCGTTTTCCACAAGCAGCTTGAATTCTACATTTTGGGCTTGAAAGAGGGAAAAAAGCCAGAGCTAAACAAACAATTCGTCAAAAACAGGACAAGTCTCATTAACCTGGAATTCTCGAATTTTCTGGAGCAATTGGATGCCTGGTATCAACACCGAGACAAGACCTCGGAATATGAACATCCAACACAAAAACCTTACAAGCTCGCTTTCCCAGCAATAATGGCCATGACTGAAAGAAGCGAAATTGTGCTAGACCTGTTCGGCGGCAGCGGAAGCACATTAATTGCTGCAGAAAAACTCAGTCGCCAGTGTTTTATGATGGAATTAGATCCAAAATACTGTCAAATTATTATCAATCGGTGGGAGAGATACACGGGCAAAACCGCCAAAAAAGCGGCGGAGGTGAAGGGGGATGTCGAACAAAAAGAAAATTGAAGAAAGGCGAGAGAAAGTAAAGACATTAGTGCTTGAGGGCCTTTACACAAAAGAGATAGCTAGGACATTACAAGTTCCTGTTCGCACTGTTGAGAGGGACAGGCAAAAGCTAAGGGAAGAAATTATAGGTGAGCTGGCGAAAAAGCCGCTTGATAAAGTTTTGTTTGAGTTTCTAATGCGGTACGATGGTATATACCGGGATGCTAGGAAGACGTACAGGGATACAAGTAATGATAATGTGAAAATCGGGGCCTTGAATTTGATGCAAAAACATGAGGAGGCAAAGATTAGGATTCTTCAGTCTCTTGGTGTTCTTGAAGAGGCACCTAAAAGAGTGGAACTTTCAGGAGAGTTGACTGTGGTTAAGGCCCAGGAGATTCTTAAAAAAGAGCGAGAGGAGCAAGATAAAAAGTAAGATTAATTAAAAATGTCGGTGATGGTGAATGAATGAAGAGCAATGGGAACATTTTCGGAAAGGGGAAAGGGACTTCAAGTATTTTGTTAACAACATTTTTTCCCTGTCCTTCGACAAGTTTATTGACGGGGCCCACATTGATACCACGGCAAGCATGCTGCAGGACAACAAGGAAACAGTTAGAGTATCCGCAAGAGAACACTTCAAATCAGCCAGCTTGTACGCCCATATCATGTGGGACCTGCTTTACAGGCCTGGATTAGAAGGGCATTATTTTTCTTACAACGCTTCGATGAGCGGCTACCACTTGGGAAAGACTAAGCAGTTCATTACAAGAAACTCTTTTTATGATGAAATAATTGATTTGAAGCCAACAGCAGAGGGAGTGCTGAAGTACACGTGGGACCGTGAAAGAATTACAACCATTGATCCCTGCGGATTGCTTGGATTCAAAAGAGGAATTCATGCACCGAGAATCTATGTGGACGATCCATTAAGGGACCCAGAGAACAAGCTGAACCCGACAGTGATTAATAAAATAAACCGAATTTTCAAAACAGAAGTTGTAAGCATGCTTAAACCTGAAGGACAGATGCATGTGGTTGGCACGCCCCAAACCGAATTCGATTTCTTTTTCGATAAGCAAGTAACTGAGGGAATGGCTGTAACAGTTTCGCCTGCTGTTCTGGATTGGGAAAAGAAAATTAGTCTATGGCCTGAAGCATGGCCGTGGGAAAGGCTGATGCTTAGAAAAAGAAAACTAGGGGAGAGAGTTTTCAATCAAGAGTTTATGTGCAAGCCTGTCTGGACGGAGCAGGCATGGTTTGCACGGGACGTTTTGCAAGGTGCGGTCAACTCAGCCCTGGAACCAAAGAAGCAACAGAACGAGGATTATTATGTAGTGATGGGTTGGGACATTGGAAAGAAAGTGCATCCTTCACACGTTGTTGTATTTGAAGAGGACACGCCAGGACATTGGAAACAGATTTACCAAAGGTTCCTGGATGGCTGGGGATATAACAAGCAGCTGGATCACATCAACAGCCTTGTACAAAGGCTCAAGGTTGACGAGGGAGGCTATGATGCTACTCGGGGAGAAATGGAAAGCTTTGTTGAACGCGGTGAGATGCCTAATGTCCTGGATCCGTTTATTTTCAAGACAACACTAAAGCATGACATGGCTACAAACTTTGAGAAAATGGTTGAAAACAAAGAAGTTGAACTGTTGAATGACCGGCGTATGATTGACCAAATTCTTGTAGTTGACAATGACCTGCAGGCCTTGGAAACACCTGAGGGCCACGGGGATTCTTTCTGGAGCATAGCAATGGCACTATGGGTTGCAGGCCAGAAAACAGATACTTTTGACGTTGCAATTTAGTAAAAACAATCCAAATAGCTCTCAAAACGTTAAAAAAAGCATAAACTATATTAAGGGGATTGCCATAGATGAGGGCAGTTAGTTTCTCGCGAGGAAATTTTATGTCCCTGTTCAACGATGCAATCAATACTGGCAAGCGGATTCTTGTAGATAGACTTATTCCAGAATATAATCCTGATGCCAAATCAAGCAAGGCTTCAGATGCGGCTAGTAAGAGTACGCTTTGGAATACTAATATTTTAAACGAGCAGCTTGTAGATGCGTACAGGGGAAACGGGATTGGCAGAAAGCTTGTTAACAAAATTGCCGCTGACACTTTCGATAATTGGTTCACTATTGAATCAGAGAATGAAACACTAATTGAAGACGTAAGCAAAGTATTTTCTTCAAAAAAGAAATGGATAACTGAAGGCGAAACACGGGCTCTGGGCTTGAAGAAAATTTTAAAGGAAACATATAAGGTTGGAATGGTTGAGGGCTATGCCTTGCTCATGTTGGGTTACAGCGATGAGGCAGGCCTTGAGGAAGAAATTGAGAATCCGAAGAGCTTGGATTACTTGAGCATTATTACAAGAACCAATGTAAGAAAACTGCTTATTGAGAAGGATAGCAACTCTGAACACTATGGCGAGATAGTTGGCGCAATGGTGAAGCTAGGAACAGGGCCCGCAATTGAGGTGCATGCAAGCAGATTCATTTATATGCCGGTTAACCAGTACGGGAACGATCCAGAAGGCATTGGCTATATGCGGCCAGCTTACAATTACCTAGTTGTTTTGGATAATGTTATTTGGAGCACGGGCCAGGCATTCTATAGAAACGCTGCTGGCTTCATTCACTATATAAAAAAGAAAGGAAAGCCTGCTGCAATGAAAGCAATAAAGGCACAGGCAGCGGAAACAAATTCCAAGACAGCCTGGGTAAGCGATGAAACAACTGAAATAAAAGACGTGGGCGTGAGAAAAAGCGCACTGAATCCAGAACAGTATTGGAATGTTGCGCTGAAAGCAGTGGCCATGAGTTTTGATATTCCCATGCAGATTGTAGAGGGCGTTGCAGCAGGGGCAGTTACCGGAAGCGAAACAAACCTCAAAGATTATTATTCTGATATTTCCGCAAAGCAGGAACTCGATTTTACGCCAGTCATTGAACAGCTGATTACAATTCTTCAAGGAACGAAGCAAGTAGCTGATGGCGACTATAAAGTTGAATGGAACCCGTTGCAGGAAATGAACGCAAAGGAACAGGCAGAGATTGACAAGCTTACAGCGGAAACAGAATCGATTCGTATTACATCCGGAGTATGGAATCCTGAGGAGATAAAAAAAGAATTAGAGCAAGAGGCCAAAACAGATGCTAAAGTGGATGCATTGTTCCCTGATTGGGAATATTCTGAGGAAACCAATCTAGTAGCCTCAGAGGTTATTCAATTAGGCGAGGACTATGCACAGGATTTGAAAGCATTGTTTTCAATTAATGAAATAATGAAAGTAATAAAGGCTAGCGAGGTTGAGGGAATTCTCACCGATGACTTTGGGGATTTGGAGAGAGAGCTTGAACTCATTGAGAAAGCCAGAGCCAAGAAAATCAAGGATGTTGTGGATAAGAATGTGAACGCTTCTTGGCAGTATGGATGGGAAAGGTCTGAATTACTTTTGAACTTAAACATAATAGCCAGCGAGAAGGCAGGCCAGATTAAGAAAATATTAAGGCAATCGAATTACGTTTTTGTAAATTCTTATGGAACAGACGTTACAAAGAGAACTCTTTTTGCAGTCCAGGAAAGCATGTTAGCTGGAGAGGGCATTCCACAAATGCGAAAGAAAATTCAGCTCATTGTTGATGGGGCAAAACATAATGCCGATACTCTCGCGAGAACGGAATCCCACAGAGCAATGACGCAAGCCATTAAACAATCTTACAGGGATTCGGGCAAAGTGAAAAGAGTAAAATACCTTTCTGCTGGCGACACTGCGGTGCGGCCAACACATGCGTTCTTGAACGGCCACATTTTTGACCTGAACAACACGCCGCCAGAATTGGAAGATCCAAATTGCAGATGCACAATTGTAGCATATTTCGGAGGGAGCTAAATGGTTGAAGTTCTTGAAGTAGTTCAGAACGATGAGCTTTACGATATTAACTTCACAGTCTATGACTATGCTAGAGTAGTAGTTAACCTCACGAATGTTACAGAAATAAAATTAAGGAGCGCAATTATTGGAGGAACTGTACTAGATTTGGATGTGACTTGCTCGGTTGTTTCCGCAGTGGACGGAACCTGCAAGTACACGGTGCAGAACGGCGAGCTCATAACAATCGGGCTCTATCATGCTGAATTACAGATAACATATTCAGGCGGAAAAATAATCACTACTAAGAGATTCGATATCCGCGTAGTGAAAGATTTGCCATAAACTTGGAAGGAGGTGCGTAAAAATGGCAGCAGTATTTAATGTGAACTTCGATTTTGGAGGAACAGACAACACTCCAGGAACGGAGCAGAACACGGACGGGCTTGGGCCCCCTAATATCAGGTTCAAGCAAGAAGACGATGCAACAATCGATGCAGTTGATCCAATGCCAATTCCGGCAGCAGGTTCAGAGTACAGCCGATGGAAGCAAGTCTATCTTTACTGTGCAACAGCGCCAGATACTCAGGTGGACAACGTAAAGCTGTACACTGACGGCGGAGGTTTCGGAACAGGAATCACCGTAAATGTTGGCGATGGAGTACAGGTCAAGAACAGCGGAGCAGACACAGGCTACGATGTTTCTGACGCAAACGAAATAATGACCAACCACACTGATGTTGCAGCTGTAACCGATTTGTTTTCCTACACGAGCGGAGCTCCAAGGACATGTACAATTTCGGAAGCAGGAACAATAATCAATGCGATTGGCGAAACAACAGACTATGTTGTGCTGCAGATGGTTGTGGGAAGTACAGCCAGCCCAGGAAACTTGGCTGACGAAACAATCACATTCCAGTACGACGAAATATAAAGAAACAAAAGGGAGGAGGCGACCAATACAATGGACTCCAATAAAACAAACAGAAAAGAATGCAGACTTAATTTCCAAGTAAGCGAGAAATTTAAATGCTGGCTTGCCGGAATGATTGATGGTGAAGGCAATTTCTATGTTGAAGATAGGAAAAGAGTAAGCCCTTTTATCAGGATTGCTTTAGTTGAAAGGGACAAATTCGTCCTGGATTATATTGTTTCTAATTTAGGCGGCTCTTTGCAGAGAAGAGGGCGACAAAAGAGCTGGAAAAAACACTGGAGTCCACAGTACTGTTGGACGCTTCGTTCTTTCTATGATTGCTTAAGATTTACTGAATGGATTTTGCCAGAACTTGTTCTGAAGAAAGAAACTGCTCAGAAATTCTCGGAAACATTACGGAGGAGAGAATGATGCACTCAAGCATTTACTGGAAGGCTGTTTATAATGACGGCAAAGAATTATCTCAATACGAGGAAGATGGAAAAGAAAACAAGTACCCGGACATTGACCGGAGTAAGCTTTCTGCTTTTGAAATAAGGAAAGCCGGAATTATTCAACCGAAAGCGGTGCCGGATCAGCTTCTTTTCAAAATGTACCTGGAGCCAGGTCGAAGACTAATTTACAGGCGTAGAGTCCTGGAGAAATACAAATTTGGTGGAGGGGCCAGAGATATTAAAGCTAAGCCTATTGGCAGGTCAATTATTTATCTAGTTGGATGGCAGGCAACCATTGGCGGCCGGAGCGTGCAGGATATAGCTTACGTTTTTGAGGACGGGCACGTTGAGCTTTCAGGCATATGGAGGGAGGCTCCTTACAATGCGATTGGGAATCCTATTCCGGCAGAAACGAAATGCTATGACGAGCAGCATTTTTCTGTAGGGGCAGTAATTGTGAAAAGAGATAATACTCAAGCAGCTGCTGATGCAATTTTGGTTAAGAAAAAGGATGGTGATAAAAGTGACTAGGAGAGAAGTAGAAATTTATTTCAGTGCGCAGGCAGAATTATTCCTTAAAGACATGCCTGGAATTAAAAGAGAAGATGTTTTTGCTTGGTTTTCCAATATCCGAAAGATTAGTATTGGAGGGGGCGACCTTGCGGATTATTTAAAGTGGAAAAATAAGGAAGGTGGGAAGTAATGGCAGACTTGGCAGATGTTTCGAATGGGGACCTAATAACTGCAGCACGGCAGAATGATATCAATGACTACATTCACGATGGCACACACAAACTGAATACTCTTTCACTTGAGATTCAGGGAACCGAGGTTATTGATTCCTCAAGGAATGTTGATTGTGAGATTCTAACAGTAAATGCTGATGCTGAATTTCAAGGCAATCAAGCAAAAGATTTAGTGGTGCATAATGTGGCAGATGCAACAGCGAGAGATGCGCTTACTCCTGTTCTTGGAAAAGTAGTGTACCAAGTTGATGAAGGAAGGCTCTATGTTTGTGTTGAGGAATGATTATGACTGCGTACAAAGGAAGGGCTCATTATTCTGATATAGTAGATACCCGAAATCTCATAAAGGATGAAGATTGGGAAGATATTACTGATTGGACAACTTACGGCACAGGAACACGCACTGTTGAAGAAAGCCCAGCTGGACAATTGCATCTGGTAGCTGGAGATGCAGGTGGAACAGACAGTACTGGCGGTAAGTATCTTGATAGCTTAGTGACAAATCTCCAAACAATGACTGTAGAATTCAAAATTAAATTCGACCAGTTAGCTGGAGGATGGACTGGGACTCCCGGTGCGACAAACGATTTCTTCCAATTTAGACATTATTCAGGAGTATATATGCATGTGGTTACCTTTACTTCTGACAGCGTATGGTACTACACTGCTGGAAATGTCCATGTAAAACAGTTCGACACCACTTTCGACAATGTTTCATGGTACACCATCAGGTTGATTTTTGATTCGAATTTTACCTTAGTTTTTGCTAAAGATGATGACGCTGACTGGAACTTTTTAGGTCGTTGTAGAAACGCAGACCCATATACCATACTTAATGGAAGAATTTTAATGTGGGTAATTAATTACCCAACAAGTCCTGCTGAAACAGAAATTCACATGGACTATGTGAAGTTCGCACCGGGGATGATTATGCCATGAGTGAGTACAAAGAATTAGCTCGGTTGCAGGACATTCACGATATACGGTATTTGCACATCGACGAGCCTTGGGATGATACTGCAAGCTGGGTACTTGACGGAATAGGAACTTCATTGCGAGAGATAAGTCCAGCTGGCCAGCTTCATTTAAAAGCCGGAAATGCAGGCGGAACTGACAGCACCGCAAGAGCATATAGAAGCAATATTTTTCAACAATACCTTTCATCTTTTACAACGGAAATTAAAATTAAGTTTGACCAATTAGCTGGAGGTTATAATGGAACTACCGCTACATTGGACTGTTTTTTAATAGGTATTTTGACAGGAGTCCATGTGAATTATGTTCTGATTTCTGATGATAGCGTGTGGTTTTATGATTCTACGAATGGTTATGTCCAGCAATTTACTGCTTCTTTGGATAATGTTTCGTGGTACACAATAAGGCTTATTCATTTTGCGAAATCAATAATCCTTTTTATAAAAGATGATGATGGAGATTGGGCTTATTGGGGCTCTTGCGATGATGGAGATCCAAATGCAGGATTTCCTGGATTGATTCAGCTGATAGCTCAAAACTATCCAGCAAGCCCAGCTGAAACGGAAGTGCATATTGATTATTTTAAAATAGCTGCAGGAGAATACTATCCGATTGATTGGGATATTTAGGTGATGTTATGGCAGTTCGAAAAACTCTAGGATTTACGCACGAGGTAGATGATTTGAGATTCTTAAGCATTGATGATGATTTTGATGATTTAACCGGATGGACACAAAACCCATTAGGAACTGCAACAATAGAAATAGACCCAGCTGGTCAAGCTCATCTGGTTGCAGGAGATTCAGGCGGAACAAACAGCGCAGCTGTTCTTCAAAATTTTGCAGGAGCATTTCAGCGTAGTCCTAACATTACTGTTGAATTTAAAATTAAATTCGACAAGCTGGCTGGCGGATTTGATGGAACAGTCGGTACATTGGACTGTTTTCTTTTATCCGTATATCAAGGAACCTACAGGCATACGGTCGCAATTTCAGAAGACAGCGTCTGGTACTTCGATTCAACCAATGCTTATGTAAAGCAATTCGACAAAACATTCGACAATGTAAGCTGGTGGACCATCAGAATTCTATTTAGGCAGAATTCCTTTTCCTTTTTTTCAAAAGACGATGGTGCTGATTGGGTTTATGACGGAGCCGGAGATTCTGCAGACCCAAATACTATCTATAATGGACTTACGCAAATTGGACCTTGGAATTATCCGGCAAGCCCCCCTGAAACAGAAGTGCATTTAGATTACATAAAAATAGCGAGAGGAAGTTACTGGCCTTTTATTTACAACGACTGAGGTGAGAAATATGGCGTTAGAAGCAATACATATAAAATTCAAAACAACATTGGAAAAAGAACCGCGAACTTGGACTCTTGAAGAATTGTCTGAAATAGTTATGCACTTGCTCGATAAGCAAGGCTATCTGGCAAAGGACAATGTTGAAGCAAAGGAAATCCCAAGCTCGGGAGAGTTATAATATTTAGAAAGTTAATAGCTGAAAGATTCCTATTGCGTGTGTGCTGGATTCTTAGGCTCAGAGGATGAGGCTATGGCAGAATCAGCACTGTATGGAACTGGAAGGTACGGGCAATCGTACTATGGCGTAATTTATAATGAATTCACAGCGGACGCTATTCTGATAAACAGGAGAACAAAAACTTTTACAGCTGACGCCATACTGAAGGCAACATCAACGAAGGCTCTGGAAGCTGATGCTGTCCTAGTGAATCGGCTTACAAAAACATTCACAGCGGATGCTTTCTTGAGGAAGGAATTCACTAAGGCGTTTGAAGCTGACGCTTTCCTGCAAGCCTTGGGCCAAACTAAAACCTTTTCAGTTGATGCAATACTGAAGGCCACGGAAACAAAAACCTTTGCGATTGATGCAATACTGGTTTCAGCAGTAAATACCAAAACATTCATTGCGGATAGTGTATTAGTTAACAGGCTCACAAAAACATTTTCTGCGGACGCCTATTTGAAGGAATCTGGAATTACAAAAACATTTTCTGCTGATGCGATATTGACTGCTGTAACGGCGAAGACTTTTTCAGTGAACGCAATCCTGAAAGGAACATATATTAAGGCGTTCACTGCAGATGCAGTGCTTAGGAAAACTGAAACAAAAACATTCAGTGTGGACGCTGTATTGAGGTTAATAGCAACGAAAACCTTCGGGGCAAATGCAATTCTGAAAGCAACACAGACAAAAACATTTATTGCAGATGCCTGGGTTGTCCTGGTATTAACAAAAACCTTTACAGCGGATGCGGTTCTAAGATTAGTTGGGACAAAGACCTTTGTTTTGGATGCAGTGTTGACAGGTAATTTAATAAAAACATTTTCAGCCGATTCGATTCTCTATGTGCCAATGGCAAGGTACCACATGATTGTACAACTTAGGAATCCAAATATTGAGGCTGAGCTAAGAGGGAGAGCGTGATGCGTATGAAGATTTATAAAAAAATATCTGGAGGGATTTGAATGAAAGATTTTAGCAAAGAAAGAAACAGACCAGGAGGTTGGGAAGGATGATAGCAACACTAAAAAAAGTTAATTGGGATGAAAATGGAATACATATTGAAGTTGAATTTGCTCCTTCAGCTGGAGAAAGTTTTGATGTGTTTTCAAAATTTAACCATTTTGATTCATCGAGTTTTAATCAGACTAATGTGGAAAAATGGATAGATTCATTATTGGATGAATTGAAATCTCAAATGACAAAAGCAGAAGATTCGAAATTGTGGAACGCATATTCTAAAGAGGTATAATTATGGGAACAAGTAATTATCTTTTTGGACATGAATCTGCATTGAATTATACTGTAGCATCAATTCCATTAGATGCTGCTACCGACCAAATAGCCATAATATTCACGGCTCAAAACACAAAAACTGTTTCAGCTATTCGCATAGATTCAAACACAGTTACAGGAACAAGTCCGACTTATAGAATTGGATTACAAGCAGTTGATGGTTCGGATGAGCCGGATGGCACCTGGCTTGGGGCAACTAACTCCGGATATGTAGACCAACAAATTGCAGATGGAGCATGGAATACTTTCACTTTAGGAGAAACAGTCGATTTAACTGCTGGAGTTACTTATGCAATCAGAATTCAGTATCAAAGCGGAACAATAGACGGAAGTAATCATGCACACTTATCGAGAGGTATTTACACCGCACCCGTTATTGGCACTCCAAGAAACCAAGCAGATAATGATTCTAATTATGTTGATTCGAGTTTAGAATTTAAACAATCAACTAACAGCGGTGCTGATTGGGGCGGTACTAGTGGCTCAGGAGTATTTATCATTGAGTATGATGATGCAACGTATGAAGGCCAGCCTTACACTTATGGCTACACTGAAAACTGTTATGGAGCATATTGGAAAGGAGAATTAATTACAATCGCCGGGGCGCAAACCGTTAGAGGATTAGAAATTATTATAAGAAGACAAGGAACTCCGGCAGGTGCATTACAATATGAAATTAGAGGCCCGGATGCCGAAGATGTTATAGATAGTGGAGAAATAGCTCCGGCAGGAACATCTGAATCTACAAGCTACCACTGGACGTACGCATCTTTTAGTTCTCCTATAACTTTTGCAAATGGAAGTCAGTACAGAATAGTCCTTAAATCTCCAAATTCTGTAGATAGTTCTAATTGTTGGAGAGTATCGGCCATGGCTACTGTAAATAGTGCAGTATATGTTAATGAAACATACGGCGGAGCCACCTGTACTTATACCGAATCAGCAAATAGTGGTACTGATTGGTCTTCTTCTGCCACTTGGACAGATATAGCTGTTAAATTTGATGAATTAGGAAGATACGCAAAAACATTCACAGCAGATGCTATACTAAAAGCTTCTGGCCTGACGAAGACTTTCACAATGGATGCATGGGTTGGTACAAATTTTAAATATTTTACAGCTGATGCAATTCTCAAGGGGACCTATTCTAAGTCATTCGAGGCAGATGCATTATTGAAACAATCTGGCCTGACTAAAACCTTTGCAGCAGATGCAATACTCATATCCCCTGTAGTAACCAAGACCTTCACAGCCGATGCACTCCTGATAAATCGGCTTACAAAAACTTTTATAGTGGATGCATACTTGCAGGCACAGGGCTTGACAAAAACATTTTCAGCGGACGCATTCCTGGTTTCAACAGCAACCAAAACCTTTGAGGCCGATGCTGTACTTGTTGACAGGTTGACTAAAACATTTGATGTTGACGCTGTGCTGCAGGCCACATTCAGCAAGACCTTTGAGGCTGACGCTATCTTAATAAATAGGCTCACGAAAACATTCACAGTAGATGCTCACTTGCGAGCGGTGTTTACTAAAGCATTTTCAGCTGATGCAATACTGTTCGGGACCGCAACAAAAACATTCATCGCAGATGCTTTCTTGAAAGCCTCTGACCTGACAAAGACCTTCAGTGCAGATGCTACATTGCAGATAGTTGGAACCAAAGAATTTGAAGCGGACGCAATTCTCCTAGCCACATTTACAAAAGTATTCGAGGCTGATGCTGTAGTTGTTGAACGGCTCACCAAAACTTTCGAAGCAAATGCAATCCTGAAAGCAAGCGGCCTTACAAAAAGTTTTTCCATGGACGCAATCCTGGAAGCGGCAGACGCTAAAAACTTTTCAATCAACGCAATTCTAAAAGGAACGTACACGAAAACATTCGAAGCAGATGCAGTGCTGCAAGCCGTGCAAACAAAAACATTCTTGGCTGACGGTATTTTGGTAAATAGGTACAGCAAAACATTCAGTGCCGATGCCTGGTTACAAGCAACAGAAACGAAAACATTCATAGCAGATGCGGTAGTTGTTGACAGGCTGACAAAAGCCTTTACTGCAGATGTATTACTCAGAATAAGTTACTCCAAATCATTTACTGCAAATGCATTACTGCAAGGGACATATTCGAAAACATTCCAGGCAGACGCATACTTGCGAGCAGTGTTCACAAAGGCTTTTACTGCGGACGCTTTCCTCAGAAAGCAGGAAACAAAAACATTCCAGGCTGATGCCATTTTAATGCAGGTAGGGAGCAAGGCCTTTACTGCAGACGCTATACTAAGTATAGTTGTTACCAAAACATTCAGCGCGGATGCCGTACTAAGGTCGGTGAGCCTGAAAACCTTTGAGATTAACGCTATACTGCAGCTGACAACAATAAAGGCTTTCACTGCTGATGCCTGGATAATGCTGCAGGCAACAAAGACCTTTACACTCGATGCTATGCTGCGGATAGTAGTTACAAAAACATTCTCAATTGATGCTGTACTGACAGGCAGAGCATACAAAACATTTACTGGGGATGCAATTCTTTATGCGCCGCTTGCCATATACCAATTGGATGTTTTTCTCCGAAAGGAACAAGTAGAGGTTACAACGAGAAAGGATTCCCTGGACGTGGCAACTAGGAAGGATAATCTTACAGTAAAAACTAGAAAAGACTCTCTCGAGGCGTTTATTTCTTAAAAAAAGAATAAAGTATAATAAGGAGTTTGTGGAAGGTAAGAGCACGTGCAGGGCTTGGATGGGAAGGATTGACTAGGAAAATGCAGGGCCTAGGAGCTTATCGCACAAATTTGCCTGAAAAATGGCAAAACTATATTAAGGAGAATGCAGAAGGTAAGAGTGGTTTATTATGAATGATTCTTTAAGCGACCTGGCTTTGTTTGGCAAACTGAAAGCTCAGGCAAAAAAGAATGACAGGGCCCTGGCAGATAAGGCTTTGATTAAAAAACTTGAAGAGCAAGGCGCAGGAAAAAAACTTATAGATCATACTGATTCTATTGGAACAAAAGGCGATGCCATTGAAGGCGACGCCTGGACTGAATCAGAGAAGGGCGTTACTTTCCATGATGTTGTTTTCACAAAGGAAGGAGTGCTACCGTACGACAATGGCAAGCACTACAAGTCGGCTGAGGAACTGAAGAAAGCACTGGATTCTTTAAGGGGCAAACCTATAACAGCATACGTGCATCCTCCGGAGAAAGTAGTTACAAGCATGGGCCAGCAAGTAGGCCATATTGTTTTTGATTCTGTTAAGTGGGACAAAAAAGGAAAGCGTTCTTATGGGGACGTGTTCATTAAAAAGAATGAAAAAAACAAACAGCTAATTAAGGACACAAAAGCAAAGCGCTTAGAGGATGTGAGCACAGGATTCAGATGTAAGGAAGTGCACGTGCCGGGGGAATTCAACGGACAGCATTATGACATTCGCCAGGAGAATTTCTTCTTTGACCACTTAGCCTTGATAATGCAAGGCCGCGCAGGCACTGCAGACGGTGTGGGCCTCAACGCATTCTAATTCTCTGTCACTTTGTTACGATACATTGGACTAAATCCAGCTGATTTCCATGATTTTGCCATAAAAAACCGAAAACTATATTAAGCAGATTGTGATAGATGAAGGCAGATGTTTATGGAGGGATAAAATTATGAGTGAATTACAGAAAGTTTTAGAAGCAGATTCCTCTGAAGGACTTGAGACCTTAGCCGTAGAAAGGATTAAGGAACTCAACGACTCTGTTGCGGACAAGGACAAAAAGATTGATGCCCTTGAAAAGAAAATCGCAGACGAAGGCGAGGATCCAGCTGAAGGCGAAAAGCCTAAAGAGGGAGAGGAGCCAAAGGAAGGCGAGGAAGCCAAGCCCAAAGAAGGCGAGAAACCTAAAGAGGGCGAAGGCGAAGGCAACGGAGAAGATGAGGAAGCTGAGGATGCTGACTTGAAAGCTGAAAACGAAAAGCTCAAAGAAAAAAATAAAGAGCTTGAGGAAGAGGCTGAAAAGAAAGGCGACGCAGTAAAGAAACTCGAGGACTCCATGGAGAAACTGAGTAAAAAAACAGACGCTATTGGGAAAAAGCAGGTTAAGACGCTCTTTCATGACAGCGACGGTGAGATTGACGAATTGAAAAAAGCACGCGAAAACATATATGCCGATGCAAGGAAGGTGAAGTAAATGGCGGATAGAGTATATGATTTCAATCCATCATTTGTTGTACCGACCTTCACAAGGAAAGCTGATGGAGCCATTGGCTTCGGAAAACTTGTGGAAAAAGGAACAGCAGCAAACGATGTAAAGTTAACTGCAGCTGACACTGCATTCGTGCAGGGAATTGCTGTACCGGACGAGAAAATTTATGCGAAATCTGGAACTGCAGAGTATGCGGACAACGATGTTGTAACCGTTGCAGCTTTGGTGCCTGGTAAAATTTACGCCATGTACTCAACTACAGGTGTCGCAGAAGGCGGACATGTAAGTTGTGCTGCAGCAGGAATAGTTGAACCACTCACAGTTGGTTCAGCAACAAGCTACAAGGTTGTAGGAATTGCACATACAATAATTGCATCTACAGCTTGGGGGAAGGTGCTCATCATATGAGACAATTAAACCAAATTTTGAACGATGCATCTCTTTCAACTGAAGAGTTTAGAGAAGTACGCTCGGCTGTCATTGAGCCTAAATACGTGAACCTTGCTGGAAGGCAAGTGTGCCCCGTAAGAAAGGTTTCAATCGGCAGGCAAGAGTTCGGCTTTGATACTCTGACAGACGTAGGAGCTGCAGACGTTGTTGCGAAAGCCACAAACTTTCCAGGAATGGCAATAGACAAGGCAAGGGAACTTATCCCAGTATTGAAGCACGGTGTGTCTTTCAATATTGCAAGGGAAGACCTGCTCTCAAGTAGAGAGTACGGCGAAGCTTTGAATACTGTTATGGCTCGGAGAGCAAGTAGGCTGACACAGAATAAAGAGAATGAAACAATCATTCTCCAGAACGCGCTCTCAGGAGTCAGCGGCCTGTATGCTAGTGTAGGTGGAACCTTCGGGGGAGCTACATGGGCAACTGTTGCAAACATTCCATTAGCAATAATGGGGGCCATGCTTGCAATGGGCGATGAATTTGAGCCGACAGATTTACTGTTGCACAAGGACCAATATTTGGAGACCTACCAAAGGGCTGCAAACACTGACCTAACTGAGCTCGAGAAAATTCAAAAGCTCGGAATAACAGTAAGAGTTGACAGGAACATTGCTACAGGAACAGGATTGCTGATGCAATCAGGTGCAGACATTGCAGAGCTGATTGTTGCAGAGGATTTAGATGTGGAAGAGGACTATGTGCTCTCTAATCAGAGTTACAGCTTCAACACATTCCTGAGAAGTGTGCCAGCAGTGTACGAGGCAAACGCATTGATTTCAATAACGGGGATATAATTTCCCCTCCTTTATTTTTTTTCTAAAGGAGAAAAGAAAATAGAAAACAGACCTGGAGGTTTTTTTTATGGGAAAAAAATATGTTAATACGGGCACTTCCGATATTAGCTTCGGCGACGGTATAAAGGTACTGAAAGGGGAAACAATAGAACTTTCAGAAAAACTGCTGGAAGAAAAAGCAGATGCTGTTGAGACGCTAATAGGAGAAGGCAAGCTCACTGAGGCTGGAAAGGTAAAAGAAAAACCTGAAGAGCCCGAAGAGCCAGAAGAAAAGAAAGGCAAAAAGAAATAAAGTAAGAAAGTAATAATGTAATAAGTCCAGGAGTAGCCTGGCAGGGGCAGTCGCTGCCTGAACCGGTTTTGACCGGGAACGCGAGGTAATAGTAATGGGAACGTATTGCACAGTACTAGATGTTTGGGAACAAATAAAAATGGATGACGGAGAGATGTCCGATGACAATGTTGAGCTCCGAATCACCGAAGCAGAAGTTTGGGTTAATGGAATTCAAGACGAAACTTATTCTGGAACAATTCCTGACCTGATAAAATACGCAACGGCCTGCTATGCAGCAGGCAAGGTGTATGACTTTTTTTTTACAGATTCTGAACCCAACGAAAGCAATATTTCCAAAATTTTGAAAAAGCAAGCAAGGGAATACCTTGACTCTTATAGCAAAGCCATCGCCGACCCGGATTCCGGAATGGAGAAAGTAAACAGCGACTTCTTCGACACGGATACGGGATGAGGACATGCTTAACTACAGAATTGAAGCGCGTGAGGCCATTTCAGGACTAGAAGGAACTAAAGGAAAAATTAGAAATTCTCTCTTTGTTGCCTTGGTTCGTTCAACTGCCCTGGTTCGGGAAGTTGTTATGGATAACATCAAGACTGGACAAACAAAAGGCTTGGGATGGCCTCCCTTTTCTCCCTCGACTCTTGCTAGAAAATCTAAGATGGGCCGTTCATTAATGGGCCTGATTGACAAGGGCCACATGAGAACCTCAATACATGAGAGTGTAAACAAGAGAAAGCTGGAGGGCGAAGTTTATCCTGGAGTTAATTATTTGATTCATCATGAAAAGGGCACACGAAGAATACCTGAAAGGCAAACCTTTGAACCGGCACCTGACCAGGCCAATAGAAAAATTATGGATATTTTTAAATCAGAAGTAGCGAGGGCGATGTAATGGCTTATGAAACAAGTAACTTGGATATGATGATTGCGATTCGCAATAAGATAAAACAAATTATTGAGAAGGATACAGGTCTTGCTGATTTGGAAAAAGTTTATGAGGGAATGCCGAACAGCATTCCGAATTATCCTGCAGTGATGCTAGCCTGGACAGAGGACGAAACAGAACAGATACACAAGGGCCAGAACAAAATAGGCCAGAAGAGCAGCATGAGCATTATTGTTCTGGAAAAATATAAGGATTACAAGAAGCGCCAGGACAAATTGCTTATTTTGACTGGAAAAATTAAGAAATTGATGGTTACGAATAGGTACTTAGATGGGTTGAGAGCTGAAGATGACAGCTGGAGACACGTTGACATAATGCTTATCGGAACACGATATGAGGCTTTAGTTAAGCCCAAGACATTTGTGCTTGATTCAAGCGAAATAAAAATAGTAATTGTAACGGAGGGGATCTGATGAGGATTCGAGCAAAAATAGGGGGAGAACTTAATATGCAGGGCCCTGGAGTCCATTGGATTCACAAGGCCAGCGATGAGAGGGATTTCCCTGAGGACGTAGGAAAAGCGATCCTCACAAACAGCAATTATGAAGCAGCGACAGGTGCCAGGAAAGCTGCTCCAGAAAAAGAAAAGGAAAAAGAAATCACAGCTGATGTTGTGGTAAAGAAAACAGAGCCTGGCAGGAAAGAGAAAAAGGAAAAAGACCGGGAGGGGACTAAGTAATGACGCAAAGAGATTATTCAGGTTGGTCTTCTCAAACCAGTTATGGTGTTGAGGAAACAGCCTACGGAACATTATCTGCGGCCGTGAACCTGCCCTTTGGGAAGGTAATAAGCTGCGGAATAAAAGCTGCTGCTCCCGTAATTCAGCACAGGAGTAAATCAAGCGGCAGGAATGTCGGGAAGAAAGTAGCAGGAAGAGTAAAGGTCGCTGGGCCTGTTGAGTACAGCCCACAGAACGGATTGTTTTTGCAGTACGTTTTTGGAGAACTAAAGAAAGGTGCAATGGGCGATGGTTCAGCTACGCCAGTAGCAGCAAGCGATGCAAACGAAGTTGTAACAGCATGCAACCTTGTAGAGGCAGGAAGCCCGAACATGACTTTGACGCTTGCAGCAGCAGGAAGCTATGACATAGCATCCTCAAATTATACAACGACCGAAATCACAGACATCACAATCAGTGCAGCACATGCATCTTTGGACAGAGTGGACGTAGTTTCAATCAAGGACAATGCTGCAACAACAGAGGAAACAGTAACAGCAGGAACAGCAGCAGCAAACCCAGTGCCAGATTGGGCGAGCGTGCCAACAGATGAGCTTGCAATTGCACTTGTTTGGGTTGGTGCAGCAGTAACAGCAATCTACACGACAGATGTAAAAACAATTTTCTGGGCAAAGGAAACAAAGCTGATTCACGGTAGCTCAAACTATGGTCTTTCAGTTGAGGACACTTACATTAACCCAGAAGGAACAGCAGCAGATGACATAATCAAATACTGGCTGGGCTGTAAAATAAACGAGCTGACCTATTCAGTGGCCAGAGAACAGACCGATCCAATCAGATTCATTGCGAACATGATTGGAAAGAAACCTCAGACAAACGTGAGCGGAGCAACAGCTTCCTCAATCACAGATTTCACAGGGGCAATGTACCTGGAATGGGACACTGAGCTTGAAGTAGCAGGTGGAACAGACTACGACCTGAACGACTTTAGCTTTTCAATAAATAACAACTATAAAGCTAAGGGAACAGACGGCAGGTACATCAAGAAATTAGTGCCTGGAGTGAGAACCTACAAATCAACAGCGAAGATTGACTTGCTTGATAAGGAAGAAATCGAAAGGCAATATGGAGTAGCAAATGCAACAGAGCCACAAGATACAATCGGAACCTTCACAATCAAGCACACGCTGAAAAAGCCAGAGTACGAGCGCATTCAATTTATTTTCAGTGAATGCACATACGATAAAGCAGACGATGACGCACCATTGGATGACCTAGTTGTGCAGGACCTTGAGATAAACATAACAAGCTGCGTGGTTATGATGGTCGAAGGAACGGAGGTCTACTAAATGGGCCTACGATGTTTTTTCGGGCTTCATGATTGGAGCAATTGGAAACGGAAAGGGAATCAGCACGGGATTCATTCTATAAGGGAATGCGTTGAGTGCGGCAAAGTTCAGAAGGTGTTCGATTGAGTATGCTAGAAGTAAAAGGCATATTGCACGAACGCGGAGCGGACGGAAAGCTTTTGCCGCTTGAGGTTGAATTGGAACTTTTAAGGGAGTACGAAACTGTTGAGGAAGACGGAAAGAAAAAGCAAGTAGTGAAAACACAGGGCCCAACAGTTAGAATAACGCCAATGCCTCGAGGGGAAATAAAAGCTTTGTCGGCTGGATTAGTTAAGCGGAAAGAAGAAGGAAAAGAAATTTTTGAAACAACCGAAGACCAGGATGGCAAAATAATCAAGGAGCATCTCATAGAACCAGTTGTAACTGAGGCACAAATAAAGGACATGAAACCCAGATACTCTGGAGCTATTGCCACCGCAATAATGGCAATTTCCCTTAGCATAGACCAGAAGACCATGCAGGAAGCCGGAAAAGCAGCAATCCAAAAGTATGCTGAAAAGTTAGACAAGGATTTATCAAAAAAATAAATCCTGATGAGGCACTATTGGAAGTGTTCCTCCATTACAGAGGATACACTTTCTTTACAATGCCCGGCCTAACTTATCAGGAAATCAACCGGCTGGTTGACGCACATAATAGAGTGCAAACCGAAGGCGACAAGGAGAAGAATCTACAATGGTTACGTTAGGAGGAAATGTAGTAAAAATTATAATTTCGGCAACTGACAGAGCCTCCGCCGTGGTTGATGGTGTAAAGGGAAAGCTGGGCGGCTTGACCGGGGCCATGAATAAGATGCGTGGCCCAATGCTTGCAGTGGGTGTTGCAGCAGTTGCTGGAATGGGTTTGGCAATAAAGGCATATGTTGATTTTGAAAAAGAAATGGCTAATGTTACTACTTTGATGGAAGCAGGAGCAAATGCAAATGAAGTTTACGGAGATACTGTCCATAGACTAGGAGAAGAATATGCTGTTGCAGGAGGAAAAGCAGGAATTGCAGCAAGCTTGTATCAGGTTGTTTCAGCAGGATTCGGTGATGCTGCTGATGCTGCGAATGTTTTAGAGGAAGCAGTTAAGGCATCCATCGGTGGATCTGTCGATGCAAGTGTTGCAATAACAGGCTTAACCCAGGTGCTGAATGCTTACGGCATGGAAGCCGATGAAGCTAGCCACGTTTCTGACATTATGTTTCAGACCGTTGCGAAAGGTGTTACTACTTACGGTGAATTAGGGAGTGCTTTGTCAACTGTGTTGCCAACAGCTGCGGCTCTTGGAGTAAATTTTGAAACTGTTTCCGCAGCCCTTGCAACACTAACCCAGCAAGGTTTAAGTGCTAGTGAATCAACTGTGGCTTTGAACATGATGATGCTTGCTTTTTTGAAACCTTCCGAAGACATGAGCCTGGCGCTGAATCAAATTGCAGCAGAACAGGGCATGCTTACAATTGAGGTTCAAGACGCAACAGATGATTACATTGCCCAGCAAGCAGAGCTGGATGCTTTGACTATGGCTTATACTGAAACAACTGAGGCCGTTGCTGGCATGTCTGCAGAGCTTGATGACATGGGCGATGCCATGGCCGTGAACAGAGTTAAGATTCAGGAAATTAGATTGACGGCTAGGAAGCAAGGCAGGGAATTAACTGAAGGCGAAGAGGCAGATATTGATAGAATTAAACTAGCCAATGAGGAGCTGAGCCTTTCTTACAACAAGCTGAGAATAAAGCAGGACGATTTGCAGGAAACGCAAGAAGAACAAAAAAATTCAATGGAAGCACAGAAGGATGTCTTTAAGGCTTCAGGCGAAGTGCTGAAAGAAGTTTCAAAAACAACAGGAGAAAATTTGCTTAAGACCTTAGATTTTGCAACAGTACTGAAGCTGCTTGGAGAAAAAGCAGAAGGTTCAACAACAAAGATGGCAAAATTCTTTAATCAAATTAGGGGATTGAAAGGTGCATTGGGATTGACAGGAGATAACGCAGAAAACTTTGCTGAAAAGCTTGAAGACATGACCGATGCTGAGGGCGCTGCTGCAAATGCAACAGAGGTAATGTCTGGAACAATGGAATATAGATTTAAGGAAGTAATGCAAAGTGTTGACAATTTGGCAATAAAAATTGGAGAAGCACTCGTTCCAGTTCTTGAAATGCTTGTGCCAATTATTGAGAAAGCGGTGGAGATCTTCGCATCCCTGGACCCAGTAATACAGGCTAGCGTGCTTATTATTGGAATGCTTGTTGGAGCCTTTGCTTTGGTACTTCCTGCTATTAGCGCATTGGTTGGATTGTTAGGACCTGCTGGTTTGGCAGGAGTTGTAGGTACTTTAACTGGGCCAATTGGATGGGTGATTTTGGCTATAGGTTTGCTTGCTGCAGCATGGATAACTAACTTCGGTGGCATTAGAGATATAACCGAGGACGTTTTTGAGACAGTTGTGCCTATCTTTGAGAAATTAATGAATTTACTAGGGCGTATTGCAGGGATTTTAATTGATGTGTTCGGGCCTGCTTTTGAGGAAATTTTCGGCTTTGTAAGTGATGTCCTTTTCCTAGCTTGGGAAACAGTTTTCAAGCCAGTGTTTGAATGGATAATGGAATACGTGGGCCTGGTAATTGACACCTTTGATGCTTTGCTTTCTGCTTTGGAAGGCGACTTGGGGCCATTGCAGAATATTCTCGGAAGATGGAAGACATTCTTTTACAACACGTTCACAGGAATAATAAACGCAGCCAGGAACTTTGTCACAGATCTATGGAATAAGATTGTTACAGGCATTCGCAATATTGGAAACTGGATGTACACTGCAGGACGGAATATAATTTGGGGACTGATAAGAGGCCTGAAATCAATAGGCTGGAAAATCGCAAATACAATTTTAGGATTCATTCCTTCAATGACTGATATTACTAATGCCGTGCTAGGGATGTTTAATTGGGGCGGAGGAGGCGGAGGCAATGGAAATAACAATGGTGATGGAGAAGCTGGTGACTTCATTTACAGAGCTGGCCAGGGCATTAAGAAATTCAGCAGCCTTGACAATCTTATTGGAGTTAAAGACCTCGCAGGTTTAGTGGAAGGTGTTGCAGTAGGCGGAGGCGGTGGAGGCACAGTAACGTACTACATCGAGAACGTGAACCTTTCTGCTGATTACACTTTTGATGATTTTAAAAGAGACCTTGCGGAGGATGAGAAAGATGCATGGGCAAATAAACAAAACAAGTGATTTGAATGGCGCTGACTAAAACATTTTCAATGGATGCTGTCCTAGTTCAGGACGGAAGAACGAAGACCTTTGCAGCTGATGCTATCCTGCAGCTAGCTGGAGAAATAACTCTCGAAGCCCTTACGCTTATTGTAGATTTTGACGGCATAAAGCCGAAGTATTACAAGCGGACTGCAAAGCATTCAATCTTGGGCTCAAAAAACTCCAAGCGCCAGTATCTTGGCAGCGATTCGACAGTTTACGAAGTCAAGGGAATTTTTGAAGGTGCAACTAGGGATGCGAACATGGCAATAATGCGAGCTTATTACCAGGACCATGATGTGCTGGCTTTCCAGGGCTACACTGACCTTGCAGTTCAAGTTAGAATCCTTGAACTGAAGGAGGTTGAGTTGACCGCACATTGGGAGTATAAAATAAAAATTGAGGAAACGGGACTTCCATGACTAGGATAGAACCGGATTACGATTTAAAAATAAATGATGTTAGCATAAAGGCAGATAACGTAGTTGAAAAACTCTCTGTGTCCCTGCCTGTTAATTCTCAGGCTAGTTCTTTCACTGTAAAGCTTGAAAATGGAGCAGGCACTTTCAATGATTTTTTTGCCTACCATGACGATGTAAAGATTTACCTGGGATATGTGAGCGAGGGAGTAGTTGGAACATTCCATGGGCGAGTTGAGAAAGTAAAGAAAGGTTACAACAAATCAGCAGGAGCCACTGTTACAATCAGTGGCAGGGGAACCTGGGTTTTGTTGATGGAAAATTTTACAATTAATTCTTATACAAATACCGACCTTGGAAATATTATTATAGCGGAGGTCAATGCGCGTGTTCCGTCAATCAACACGGGCGGAGTTGTTACTGCAGGAATTGTGCCTGGTACAGAATTCTTAGACCATGTTTTTCTAAACCAACTGATTGCAAACTATTGCGTGAAGGCACAGTATTTTTCATGGGTTAACTTTGATGATGTGCTGCATTTTACAGGCAGCCCCGGGGCTAATGAGGTGAGTATTGATTCCGGGGATGGGGGAAATGTTGAGGACATTAGCCTGGGCATTGATTGGAAAACAGTGCGAAATTATATCCGAACCTATGGCAAGATGGTTGAGGAAGTGCAGCTGTTCAAAACAGAACAGGATGAGGATAGCATTGCAAAGTACGGCAAGGTAATGAAAATAATAAAGAATGCAGGAATGGACACTGCAAGCCTGGTGCAATCAATTAGCGATGCTGCTTTGCTCGAGGACAAGGAAAGCGAGTGGGGAGGCTTGGCAGTAATTTACGGGGATGAGAGAGTTGTTCCCGGGAAAACAATTACGCTGAATGTTTCCGAAATCGGAGAGAGCGGAACCTCTTACAGAGTGCGACATGTCAACCACAGCTATGAGCCAAAAAGCTCTGGCTTCAAAACAACCGTAATGCTAGTGCAGGATGAGCAGGACACTTCAGCGTTCTATAAAGAGCTGTACGAAAAAACAAAGGATAGCATTGAGTTTGCTAACTCCGGCAACTATGAGGAGAGTTATGTTTACAAATTCACAAAAGACCAGGACGACTTCTGGACTTTTACCAATACCTATACAACGGATTCCTCTTTGCAGATTGGAAACCCAAGCTCGTCAGCAACAGCAGAAATCACAGACTCCATAGTGGGTGATGCGAATTACACAAAGTGCTTGCCTTTTGTGCGCGAGGAATATTCTGGAAATGATGGAAACAAATACTATGTTTCAAATGACAAAGGAGCCACTTGGGAAGAGCTTGACCCATACGGAGCAGAGGATGATGCTGCAATAGAACACACATTCGCAAGCAGCACAGGCGACAAGAACGATTTAAAATTCAAGGTTACAATGGATGAGTTTGATGCTCTAGTGTTTGCAACAAAAAAAGCGGAGATAGTTGTTTACAGGCCTTGGACTTTTGTAGAGGTATGGTTCGGCGATTATTTGACATTCAAGGAATACTGGCGTTTCGGCACTCCCTGGGGAGGAAATGCCTATGGCGTAACATTCTACAAAGACGGAAATGTTTTTTATACAACAAATTCTGACAGCGAAATTTATACTATGGATTCGATTACTGGTTCTGCTTCGGAACTTGTTGCAACGCTTGGAATAGACATCAGGGACTGTGCGCATGACGGAACAAACCTGTGGGTGGTTGATGCTACAAACGGAAGAATAAGCCAAAGGAATGCTTCTGATTTGACCGTAGAGGATTCTAATTTTTCACTGCCGGCAGGAGCAGGAACAGCGCTTTGGGGCCTGGCGTACGATGGAGCCAACTTTGTTGTTGGAGTAAAACCGGACGGTTCTTCTTCAGCAATTAATAGTATTTGGGTATATTGTTCTGCTACGCAAAGGCTTCCGGACGAGCTTTATTATGGAGGGAGCGGAACGTATGCTAAAACTGGCGCTGGTTATTGTTCTGCAATCTCAAGGTTCTTCGCAGTGAGGGACGGTACAAGGTTCTTAATGCAATTCAATGCAGACTTGATTTCAATAAGTGCGGCTCTGAATATGGAAACAGTTTGCGGAGCATCAGGCTATGATCCACAGAGCTGCTGTGGCGACGGGACAACTCTTTGGAGTACAAATACTGACGGAACAACAAACAGGATAGCAAAGCATGTGGCAGGGGACTATGGAATAGCAGCTGCAGCAACTTACGATTTTTCAGTAAGCACGTATGGAACCTTTGTGGGAATTTGTTTTGACGGAAGCGACTTGTGGATTCTTTCAGACTTGGGAACGTATGGCACCTGGTACAAAATAGATGACGCAGACGGCTCGCTTGATGAGACACACACAATTACCGGGACAGAATCAACAGGAAACCTCTGGGCAGATTGCGAGTGGGATGGCTCAAACCTTTACGCTACTTATACAACAAAGGGCGAAACAAACAGGGACAAGGTGCTTTACAAATTCAATGCAACGCCTACAACAATCTCCACAGAAATTCAAATGGGTTGGTTTCCAGAGGGCCAGCTTAGTTATGATGGCCCGATAGGAAGAGGCCTGGCTTGGGACGGAACAAACTTTCACCTTACCTGGCACTATCCTTCAGCTATAACAAACGGCTGTTGGTACAAGCTTGCCAATGCTTCTTCGTACGGAGCACTAGCTGAAGCCTGGTACCCATTCGGATGTGCAACAGACGGAACTTACATCTGGTTCATTGAGAACACAAGCTTTACTACAGTAATTCGTAAAGATACGGGGGCTCGGGAGGAAAGTCTCTCAACTCTTACTTACGGTTATGCCTTGGACTATGCTGAAAACATTGCAAGCAGCAAAGTGTACACATTAGGGGCGTACTTAAAACTGGACTACTAGAGGGGAGGATAATTTGAATGGTGGTAATGGAGAATTCAAAGGGGAAACAAAAGCAACATTCAGGGCCCTGCATGAGCGAATGGATCGCTTTGAGAATAATCTGGATAAAAAAATCGATTTGATATTTAAGAAAATAGACGGTCAGAATAGTACCTGTTCCCAAACTAGGGGAGTTTTTTCTTCAGAACTTGCCACTGTTAAAACTAACATCAAAAATTTGAAAGAAGATAATAAAGCATCTAGTGGAAAGTATGGAGGAATTGCTGGCTTTGTTGGTGGAATACTCGGGGGAGCTATAGCAGTTTGGAGTATGTTTTTTGGAATTAAACCATGAGGAGGTGAAACTATGCTTGAAATAATAGTAGGAGGAATTGTTGCAGGAGCTGCATACGGCCTAATAAAATTCTACAATAAGAAAGCAAAGGCAGTCGAGGAAGGAAGGGAAGACAAGCTTACTTTTAGCAAAAAGAAGTTTGTAAAGACCTTGCTCATTGGTGCCGTGGTCGGAGGCGTTGCTGCATACTCAGGAATCTCTGTCGAGATAGCTTTCGGAAACGAGCTGCTGTACTTCGGTGCGGTTGTTGCAGTTGAGGAAGTAATTAAAACAGGGCTCAGGTTGCTAGGAAAAATAAGTAGATTCCTAGAAAACTAGAGGGATTTTGTAAACATGATTGAAGCCATTCTTGACGTAGCCGCCATTATTTTTTTTATGGTGGCTACTCTTTTGTTTTGGAAGCTTGCGAATAGGTTGGGGGCTAAGATATCCTCCAATCAGCTGATTTTGATATTGTTTGGGCTGGCCTTAATCTTGATGGCAATAGGATTGCTTTGAACATGTCTGTAAGTCAGTTACGATACATTGGTTTCGCAGTAGTAGTATAGTAAGCTTTTTTCTCTATCGTAAGTCATTTACAGACAATAGAGGAAAGAAGACATAGAAAAGGGATTTAGTCCAGAAGATAGTAACTGATTTACAGAAAAAGAAATAAAGAAAGAGCCCAAAATAGGATTAGGACTCTCCGAATATTGTCATTGAACCAACCGCTTTTAAGACAAGCCAGTCCATTGTTACTTTTCCTGCTAGATAGTCGTTTATCCACTCTTTTGAACAATGCCATGTTCCAACAGCGTTTCCTTGAGTATCTGCGACAACGACCATAAGCTCGTCTATGTCCCAACCATTTTTCACAGCTCCAATGAAGGAACCAAGGATGGCGCCTGTTTCATCTGCTAGTTGTGTTTCTGTTAAAGCACTCGATTCATAGCCTAGAATTAGGGCCTTTACGCCCCCATTGCTTCTACCATCTGCTACCTGTGTTGTAATGTCGAGTCCTTTCTCACTGGCTAAAAGACTCTTGATTAAATTGGGATATTTTTCGTCATTGGATAATGTTTGCTTGATAGTTGTATCGCTGGGTGCCTCTAATTGTTCAGTAGGCTGAGTTGTTGATTTGCTTGTGCAGCCGCTGAAAACCAGGATTGCCAAAATTCCTAGGATTAATAATTCTTTCTTCAAATTCCCACCTCCTTTTTAGTATTTGAAGCATAAAACTCCTTTAAATTATTTTCTTTCAGTTAACATCGCCGATCTCATTTCAAACACCTTACCTAGGTGCGCATCTATCTCATCTTTCTGTGGAGCTTCATAAATCTGCAGGGAGCTCAGAGACCGGTGCCTCATAAGGTGCTTCCTGATTTCTATAGGTATATTGCTCTTTCTCAGATATTGCGCAAAGGCATATCTCAGG
>JAFCCK010000023.1 GCA_017610245.1 Candidatus Iainarchaeum sp. | reverse complement strand
CTGAAATAATAAACTTGCTGCTTGACAACAGCAAGCTGAGTTTCCGGCAGATTGCAAAAAAAGTAGGGATTAGCGTTACGACTGCAATGAACCGTATTAGGAAATTAGAGGAGAGTGGAATAATCAAGAAATACAGCGCCCAGCTCGATTACGAAAAGCTGGGATACGAATTTGACGTTATTATTGAGGTACAGGTTTCGCACGGTAAATTGCATGAAATAGAACGGAAATTTGCCGAGCACCCTAATGTGGCCGCGGTATACGACGCTACTGGCCAGTTTGACATTACACTGATATGCAGATTCAGGAGCAGAAGGCAACTGGACAGCTTTGTGAAAAAAATCCAGACCTTTGACTATGTAGAGAGAACCCTCACAAAGCTTATTCTGAAAACAATCAAGGAAGAGCCTATAAAGATTTAGGGCAAGGTAAACAGTTGGGAATCATTTTTTCCATCTAGAATTCCAGCCCTAACGCCAGCATCCAGCCAGGCATGGGCATAGCTGTAAGCTGCGAGGGCAAGCAGCTGTTTGCCCTTTCCCTCAAAGTGCTTTGCATCATTGAAATAGTTCTGTGCCATTGCAATGAAGTCAGCTGCTCTAACAAAGTCCTTGCTGCCTTTCTCGGCCTTAATGTTGACCTTGCGCAGCGCATTTTGAGTGAGCTGCCTGTAGCGCCTCACTCTCTGCTTCAATTCCTTTTCATCCATTCCAATCAGCCAGTTCCCTTAAAGCCTCTTCTTCCTTCTCATTCAATTCCCCTGCAACTACCAAACTCTGGGGGAATCCTGCATAGGAAGAGCGCCTCAATTCATTCAGTGTTCCTGCCTTTATTTTCTCGCTGCTGCCTCCAAGCCCATACAATCCAACCAGGACAGCTTTCTGCAGCAGCTGCTTTCCCTGCTTCTTTTCAATCTTCTCCAAAATCCCAATAGCTTCGCTGACACTCATAAAATTGCCGTTCTCGGCATCAATATCAAGTAGGCAGAGGGTGTGTAAGCCAGTGGCATGATTCTTTTCAATTATTTCATAAAAGGATTCAGGAGCATAATTCTCCCTTGGAAAAACAATTGTGCAGGTTCTGCCAAAGCGGTAGGAATCCAAGCCAGTCTTCCCAAGAAAATCAAATATGCTCAATCCAGCAACAACCTTTGCCTTCACTCCCAACTTTTTTGCATCAAGCAGCAGTTGGATGTGAGTGGTTGCATTGAGCGGATTGCCAAATACGAGGAGCGCAATATCCTCTTCCTTCGCTCCCTTCAGAATCAACTCAAAGCCCTGCTCTATGCCTTCCCTCTTCAGCTCAATGAATTTTTTGCCTGTAAGCTCTTCCAGTTCTGCAATATTGCCTTCGCTGTACTGGGAGGTATAGCTCTCAAAAAATGCCTTGGAGCAGGCCTCAATTGCCTCTTTTGCCTCAAGCGTAAGCTGCTTTGGGTTCAAGCCGATTCCTATCAAGTAAAACAAGCAAACACCACACGACTTTCCAATTAATAAATTTTAACAGGTAACATTTTTATATGAAATCCAGTAAAGAAAACCGGCTCCTCCCGGGAATTTCCGCAATTGATTTGGGCCTCTGGATTGAAAAGGATAATGCATTGGTGCTTGCGGACTTCCATCTCGGGTATGAGGAGATGCTCAACCAACAGGGCGTTCTTGTTCCTAGAATAAACTTCAAGGAGATTAAGGAAAGGGTGGAGAAAAAAATTTTGATGGTAGTGAAGCCAGAAACAATAATAATAAACGGCGACCTCAAGCACGAGTTCGGCACAATATCGCAGCAGGAGTGGAGGGAGGTAATTGAGATGCTTGAGTTTCTGGAGAAGCACTGTAAAAAGATTATTCTCACGCGCGGCAACCATGATACTATTCTCGGACCGCTCGCAAAGTGGAAGGGTTTGGAAATTGCAAAAGAAGGGCATTACTTGAAAAAAGAAAAGCTATTTGTATGCCATGGGCATGAGACACCCAAGGAAAAGCAATTCAAGCAGGCAAAAACAATTGTAATAGGGCATGAGCATCCCGCAATAAGCATCAGGGAGGGCGTGAAGCAGGAAACCAGCAAGTGCTTTTTGAAAGGAAGATTTGATGGGCAAAATCTGATTGTGCAGCCCTCGCTCAACTCTCTTCACACTGGAACAGATATTTTGAGAGAAGAGCTTTTGAGCCCTTTCCTGCAGCAGCCGCTGGGGGGATTTGAGGTATGGATTGTGGAAGACCGCATCTACTATTTCGGAAAGTTAAAGAATTTAAAGTAATTGTCCCCTAATTTAGCTATCCCTCACAATATTTTTCTTTTAGTGAATTTTTTTCTTTTTTGTAAAAAGAAAAAATTTGGGGCGGTAGTATAGTTTGGTCTAGTATTCTGCCTTCGGGAAACCTTTTCCCAGTGGGAAAGGTTTACGAAAAGAAGGTTCGGAAAAGGCAGCGACGGGGGTTCGAATCCTCCCCGCCCCATTCTTTTTTTTAAGACCGGACCCAAACTTGAGCAAAAATCAGTTATTTGGTATAGCCTATTCATTCTAAATCAACAACCTTAATCTTTTTGATTTCTTCCCATTCTTTATCTGTCAATTTCATGCCGCCTATTCTCTCAGCCTTAAAGCGAGCTAAAGCATCACTTTCATCAATCGATATTCTTAAAACCTTTAAATATGCTTTTTCTACATCTTTCTCTACATTATTCATAAAGAATCTTTCTTCCCTTCTTTTTAGGAAGCCTATCTAAAACCCAATTAAGTGCTTCCATTTGTTTTCTAATTGCATGTGCTTGGCTTCCCTCTTGGCCGGGCAATTGAGCGGACAATTCAAGAATTCTCCTTTCAATCTGTTTTTCTGATTTCATTTCAAAACCATGTATAGTAACTGCATACTTATATATAAACTTTTCTTTACCCCCATTCAGTTAATGGGTTAAAAAATTGATCACCATGTTTTTTAAAATCGTTTCCAAAGAGAGTGCATTTCCACTATTCTCAAAACTTATATGTATATACATAAAGAGGGCGCGGAATACCGGAAATCTACTCTCTCTCGATTCCTTTTTAAGGATCTTGGAAGTATTTTTTATTCAATGCTGCAAGGGCAACAGCAGACTAAGTCCTCACTGCTCTTCTGAGCGAGGCGTTTTCCCTGATTTTAAGCAATCAACATTTCGGTTGAAAAAAATTCAACCGCAGATATATAAATCGGTTAACTGTATAAAATTAATAGGGGTGGGAAATTGAGTTCTGTTGCCAATTTGGATACTGAAAAGAAGAAACGGCTCTTCTTAGAATTGAGCAAAGATCGCGATTTCATTTACTCCCTTCCCAAGCATAAGATGGAGAAGGTTATCCAAAGCGTGCGCAAAGTCAAGGAAAGAAAATACAAGCGCCGCAACCTCCCGAAGTATGTGGTCCCGGCCTACAAGTCTATGAATCTGGAAGAAGTTAATCGCTTCTTCTCAGCATTTCACCCGTGCGAATGGCGCTATAAAGTTCTTTTTATGACACAAGCTTTTCTCGGCCTCAGAATAGGGGAGGTTGTTAAAATCACTATCAAAGACATAGATTTCCAGAACAAGCAAATCAAAATCAAAACCGAAAAACAGGGCCCCTTCGAAGTCCAGGACTCAATGTTTCTACATGACCGGCTGCAGGCCCTGCTCCTGGATTATATTCAAGAATATGAGCGGGAAATCGCTGAACATGATGGTTTTCTTTTCTACACTTCTAACGCACGATGCAGATTCAAGCACGTTTCAGCTGACAGAGCCAGAAATGTTTTCAGAAAAATCTGCAATCGAGCTGGCTTAACCGAAACCTACGGAGAAAGAGAGCCTTATAGTGACCTAAAAAACTGGAAACCCGGAAAATTATACAAATACACGACCCATTCTCTCCGCTATGCTTTCGCCCAGTACCTGCGTAGGAAGAATGTGCCAGAGGAAATCAGGCAGCATTTGATGCGGCATAGAGACAGGAGCTCTTTGCAGATATATGACGCCCCGGGAAAGCAAGAAGTGGATTCAGAGCTACGGCGGGTTTTCTCTTTAAATCAATAAATGAATCTCCCGCCCTCCTCCCTGGCTTCTTAGCCTTATTCTTCTTTCTTTTCTTCTTCGGCTTCTGGCTCTGCTTCCGCTTCGCCTTCGGATTCCTCTTCCGCTTTCTTTTCTTCCTCTGCTTCGGATTCCTCCTCTGCTTCAGCCTTTTCTTCTTCCTTTACTTCTTCTTTCTCTTCTTCAGCCATTTCAAAACCTCCTGTTTAGTTGATTCTCAAAACATCTCTCGGTGCTTAGGATATTATTGCCTTCAGTGCATCGATAGCTACATTGAACACGTCCAATGCTTTATCAGCACCATACTTGACAACAATAATTCCAACAGCAACTCCGGCAAGATACAGGAAACCTTTCACGGCCCCTCCTGCAATATTGCCTCCTTCTTTTACTCCTGCTATTATGAGATCCTTCATCGCCTTTTTCACCTCCCTTCAGCTCCAGTTATTTTTAAAGATACTGAATATGAACGGCTCTCTTTTTTGCTCCCTCCTCAGTTTCCTGAGCAAATAATACAAGCCAACAATGAGCAAAGCTATCACTAAGAGCAACAATACAAGAAAGTAAGTGGAAGGCATAGCAAAAGCGCCCCCTAAAGAAAAAATGCAGTATTATCACTGCCTTATCCGATATTTTAGCGCTAAGAGACCGCCCCCTAGAATGGTTATCCCTGCGCCCCAAGCATGCTCTCCTGCTTGGAGCAGACCCATGCCGATTGACAAGCAGGCGATGCCTGCTGCATCCAGCGTCCAACTTTTTTTCATTCCTTCCATACTATCTCCTCCTAAAATATTCCTCGCAAGAAGCCTCCAACGGCTCCCGCTATTCCACCAAACAAGGCAGATTTTATTTTCATGTTATTAATCTCGTGAGTGTTCTTTTCAGTTTTTTTGGCGATTTCCTTCAAGTCCTCATGCATCTCCTCTAGCTTGGCCCTCGTGTAGCCCCGAAAATAATCCTGGTTTGTTTTCCACGTGGAACTTTCTGGAGAGCCATTCTTCCGATAATTATTCACCATCCAATGTCCCCCTTATCTTTATTGGAAGCTTTGACTTTCTGAATGAAGAGCTCGCACTCCTACTTTCAAATTTATGCAGCGAAAAGATATCGTTATAGCTAAACCAAAATCCGTCTGGCTTGATTCCAATTTTATCAGCTTCATCCTCGTTACTAGGAAATTTCTTCAAATCTTCCTCTTTGTAGCTTGGCTTCGTGGAGTTGAGGTGTCTCCATACTTCTACTGAATCCTTTACATAGACTGTCGCATGTCCTATTTCATTCCTGGTGAGGCCTGCACTTATAAGCCACCTGTTTCTTGGAATATTTGCTGCTGCAAAATAACTGCCAATCATATTAGCCCAGTCATCACAGTCTCCTGCTTTCTTCTTCTTCAAGACCATCCTGAGCTCGAATGGAAACATCCACAGATCTGAGAATCCGAAAGCAGAGTCTGGACCATACTTGTATCCCGTCCTGGCCTGCTTATAAATTTTAGGTATCAAAAAATCGAGATTTTCTTTTCCTGTGTAAAGCAAACTTTTCTTTTTCAAATTCCGTTCAATTTCAAAATCCGGCATGATGAAATTCCGTACATCAATCTCGACCTGAGTAAATTTCCTCTCTCCGATCAGTACCGGCCGTCTATAAGTAATATCAGCAGAAGGAATCTCAACAGGCTTGATCTTTTCAAGAAGCTCACTCAGCTTCTTATTACATACATTGAACTCATCCTGCAGCTGCTTGATTCTTCTTTCCTTATTTTGGATTGAAATCTCAAGGTCTCCTTTTGCCATTTTCAATTTCTGGATCTCTAGCCATAGCCCATCTATTTCTGCATTGAATCCAAATATTTCTCCGATAAAGTTTCTCATGCTACCACCTGCCCAGTATAATTCAACTTCAGATCCAGAGGATTCACTATTCTTGCAGGCCTGGGCTTACTCCACAAATGTGGGACTTTCTTCTCTTTCCCTATTCTGTTATAAATTTTCTTCCACTTCATGTCGCTTACCTTCCATTGATTGTAATGCATACATTGCCCACACCAAGGCCCTTTTCCCATATTACAGGGCCTTTTTGTTTCCTTGTCATCAGGAAACACGTTATCTACCGTAGCATGCCTCTTCCCCGTTTCAGGATTGTATCTCCTATAAACAAATGGGCATAGCTTAAGCATCGGCGTACACCACCTTCCACTCTAAAAGCATCTCCGTATCTGAATCCACATTCACTGAAGTAAAGAGGGCCCCACAATATAGTGTGCTTCCGCTGGCTTGATAGTACAATCCTGCCTTTGTTGCTGTTGACATTGCTGAAGGACTTGCATTGGCCCAGTCAGTCGTGCTAATCAGGAATTGCACTGTTGCTTGGAAATCTGTTCCAACATCCGGATAGCCTGATTCGAATGTTGTTCTTACCTCATTTCCTCCAAGAGAGGTATCTGCCGCTGCCACTGCAGCAGTGTTATCACTAACTGCCCCCCATTGAATGTAATCAGTTTGGCTCTGGAAAAGATTGTCACGAATCAGATTTAAGCCCAAATTTACCGTAAGGTTCTTAACGTGATCATGTAGGTGCCAAGGCTCACTTACTTTCCGCACATATATCTTTAACTCCCCTCTTGCGGTTGCTTTTTCTTCCATTTATGTCACCTGTGGAATTCTCTTAACAATGATTAGGCTGTCGCTTCCCAGGTTGGTGCCAGCTTCGACAGTAAGTGTCCACTGGGTTGTCATCCAGTTCGCATCATTAGTATCTGCAGTAGCGAGTATGTCAGAACCGAAAGTGTCATCTGTCATAGACCACCATCCTGAGTATCTTCCCACGTCGTTGGTTGTTTGGTCTTGCCACAAAAGCCCTTCTGTTTTTATTGCTGTAGATGAGGTACTTGCTGATACGTTGAATCCCACAGGGGTAGTTACATCATTGATTTTTATGTTGAATGCTGAGCTTCCAGTAGCTTTCGTAAGATACATCTTTATTTCCAAAATATCAGTGGCTGCGAAAGTGCCTGCACTAAAGGTCTTAATGTTCTCTGAGACAGAGCCTCCAGTCAAGAATTTACATACCATAATCTGCACAGCTCCGCCTGTTATATTGGCAATATCTACCTTCTTGCTGTCAGTCCCATCGTGATCGTGGCCTGTGGTGGTGTTTTCAACTGTGTCGATAATCGACTGATATGCTGCCTCTGTCAGCACATCCCCAGTATTTCTATCTGTTATCGCCATAACAATCCCTCCTTATAATTCTCCTGAATCGTAATCTGTTGAATATACTCCAAATGCATCTGCCTGACTAGCCCCAATTTTATTAGTTCCAACTATTGCCCTTGTCGGATGCCCTATTATAAGCCTCAATTTTGTACCATCATATGTACCGCTGTTCACAATGTGTCTCTTTGGGGCCTTGCTTGTTGCATCATCCTTAAAGTATCTGAAATAACTGACTAAGTCCACATCACCCCTGAGCGTTTCCTCCAACGCATCAACCCGGGCAAAGAGTTCGGAAAGCATTTCAACTACTCCTTCAGACAAGGAAGCCAATTCATAAGTCGTTGTCCTTCCCCCAAGAAAAAAGCTATGTGTCATGGAAACGACTATGAAGGAGTCCTCGATTCCTTTGACCGAATTAGTTACATCCACAGTTTCCCCAAGGTTTGCGGTCAGGTCCAGTGTTGTCATCACTGTGCCTTTTGTGATGGGTTGTGAGTACTTGTTAAGAATCTGTGATGCCACCTCTCTTGCTTCTTCTTTCTTGTTAATCGTTTCATCGTAAATGATTCTTTCATATGTGCCATAGCTGGAAATACTGTCATCATCCTGGGCTTGAACTATTACAGGAGAAGTATATGTATATTCAAAACTCAGAGCTTCTCCATTAGCAGGTGCCACGTTGAATTCCACTTTCTTTGCCTCTTTATCCACTGTATAGTCATAATCGGCAGTTGCATCCATTCCTTCTTTGAATCCTATCTTCTCAATTCCAGCCTGTGTGACTCGAATATTTATGGGGATTCTTGTGAGAGTGAAACTTGTAGTACTTCCGTCTCCCGTGGCAGTTTCAGTCTTGATATAATCTTCGCGTCCTCCTGTTATTTTTACTTTGTTTACCAATTGATCATCTATTGTTTCATATTCGTCCCTTCTTATGTTCGTTCCAAATGTGAGATCAATTCCACTATCGGTTGAGCCGAGTGTATCAAAGTGAAGATCCTTATTCTCATCAATGAAGAAATGACAGTCATCATATTTGGCAAGATCCTGCAGTGCCTTGAATAGCTGTACGTGCTTGAATCTAATCTCTCCTGGTGTGGTTGTTGTAGTGTACACATTTGTGTAAGTGACATTTGGGGCATACTTGTCCATCAAATCAGTTACGATGGAATGAATTGCAGTGCTTGTATAGACCTCATTCACATATACTTTAGTTAGAAGAGAGGTGTAATCAAGTCCAGAAGCTTTAACTACTCCATTTGCCCTGGACCATCTTTGAACATATCCACCCCAAACGACTGTTCCTGTGTCCTTGACCACAACTTCATGTCCTGATGCTATGTCAAACGTTCCTGCCTGGTCTCTGAATGATAGAGTAAAGTTTCCTGCCCACTTGTCCATGGACATGTTTATTATAAGCTCTATGGGTTTTGAAACGGCTACTGAGTTCACTTCAACTGTGTAAGCCATATTTCCACCTAAAAGTTTAGCACATCCGAGGTTTCAACAAAGAGCAGTGTTCCCACCATCTTGGGTTTTGTATCAGCTGCTCTTTCAGTTATTATTTTTTGCACTATTCCATTCCATCCGCTTGCTTCCTCTGTGTCATCATCATCAATTAAGGTATAATAATCATTTGTTGAAGGCTGTCCCTTCAAAGCAATTAGAAAGCTCTTTTGCTTCCATATTGTTCCAGTCGTTCCCTTATTTTGTCCTGGATCATATGTCCCTTGATCTGTAAGCTCGAATTCGACCGTAATTGTATGAATCACGGTCTTTTGGTGATCGACGGCCGGATCTGTCGATCCAGGGATGTCGTATTGCTCGTATCGCACCTCGAAATTATGCATTACATTCTTAACTACTGGAAACTGATACATCACGGTTGTGGAATCCTTAATTGTTACTGTTCCGGCCATACTATATCAGTCTCCTGAGTTGTGTCTCCATTTTCCTGATCACTTTGTTTGCTATTTCTTCCTCATTAAGCACTTTCTCCGATGTTGCGTTGATTGTAATGCTTGGGGAAAAATTGATTGTTCTACTTGTCTGTGTTGCACTTTGTACTCTCTCTCCTCTATGTAGGAAATACATTCCTGATTGTGGAATGAGCCCACCTACCTGTCTCCCAGGTGGCCTGAATCCCCTTACTACTGTAGCAGCTCCACGCAATCCACCACCTATGAACTCTCCCAGTGTTGAAACTCCCCCTGTAACAACGTCTATCATGGGTTGCACGGCAGCTTTCACTTCTTTTATTTTGGAAAGCACTGCATCCCACACAGACTTAATACTTTCTGCGAGGTTTTCCCATGCTGTCCTCAGTGGATCTATCACATTCTCACTCATCCAGTCAACAATTGGCTTAATGATATTCTCTGTTATTTCGTCATACCATCTTTGGAATTCTTGTAAGACTGGCTCGATAAATTCTTCATATATGTAATCAGCCCACAACTGAGCAGTTTCCAAAAAAGCGGAAGCAAGATCAGTAAGACCACCTAAGATGGGTTCGATAAACTCCCCGTATAGGAAGTTCCAGGCCTTGGTGATGTTTTCTGAAATGATATTATAGATGTCAGTAAATATCTGGTTGAACACCTCGAAGACCTCGTTTATTTCGCTAGTAATCGGAGCGATGAAGTTCTCCTGTATGAATGTTGCGGCTCCTAGAGCTGCATCGAAGAATGGCTGGAAGAAAGGCCCAAATACCTCTCCCGCCCATGCTGCAAAATTAGATAAGGCTTGTTGAATTCCTGCAATTGCATCTTCTATTGCCTTGGCAATCATTGGCCCGAAGAAGAATCCTAATGCAGCTCCTACTAGGGCTCCAAGTCCCGCGCCTATGGCTGTTCCTGCGGGACCACCTATTATTCCAATTATTCCACCTAATTTTCCTCCTGCAACACCACCTGCTACCCCGCCTGCTACCCCACCTGCAACAGCTCCTCCTAATGCTGCGCCGGCTGTCTTTTCGGGACCTAATGCCTCAGTTGCTTTCTTTCTTTGCTTTTGGAACTCTCGTAGAAAGAGGCTGAAATCATTTACGAATTTCGACATGAAATCTCCAAATGGTTTGAAAAATAGAAGGAATATTTTGATAAGGCGGTTTATTGCTGTCTGCAGCTTTGGAGAAGCCTTTGCGAGCAAGGCTATTCCACCTGCTATGCCTCCCAAAAAGGCTGTAGCCTTTCCTAGTCCCTCAACCATACTATTTGTTCCCTTTACGATGTTCTGGCCTATTCTACTACCAGTTCCAGTTTCCAAATTGACTTTCAGGCCCTCACTAACTTGCTTTGGCATGTCTTTTATGTCCTTCATCAATGCACTCGTATCGGCTCTAATTTTTGCTACTAAGTCAAAGTCAGCCATGTACTCTCCTCTTGCTCATTTCTTTCTCCTGCCTTTTTGAGATTCCTGAGTTTATCGCTGTGAAGATTGCAATCGTCCTCCAGTCCATGTTGTCAAACTCTTCGGGCTTCATATGATATATTCTGCAGAAGGCCTCCTTCTGCATCCAATATGCTATTTCTATGTTTTCTGTGGGCTTCCCTGTTT
>JAFCCK010000174.1 GCA_017610245.1 Candidatus Iainarchaeum sp. | reverse complement strand
ATCAACCTTCAGCGTTCCATTTTTAACATCAAAAACTTTCAAATATTGCAAAACAGTGGTAAGCTGGTCCAGAAAGTCGCGAGCCTCCCTGGGGCTGCTAAAGTCCGGCTCTGTTACTACTTCAACAAGCGGGATTCCGCTCCTGTTGTAATCGACTAGTGTTTGCTGTGAAAGCGCCATTCCGCCCTCATGCACTAATGCTGCAGGGTCTTCCTCAAGGTGCACGCGCCTTATCCTAACTTTTTTTCCGCTGGAAAGTGTGAGGAAACCATTTTTCCCAATAGGGATTTCGTACTGGGTTATCTGGAAGTTCTTTGCCATGTCGGGGTAAAAATATGTTTTTCTGCTAAAGAAGAACTGCTTGTTTATCTCGCAGTTCAAAGCGAGCGCTACCTTCAGCCCATAATCCAAGGCTTTTTTGTTCAGCACTGGTTTGCTCCCTGGAAAGCCCAAGCAGATTTCGCAGCACGAGCTGTTTGGCTCCTCTGCTGTTGTCTTGCAGCCGCAGAACAGCTTGCTGTTAGTGTCAAGCTGGATATGGCACTCCAATCCTATCACTGTTTTGCCCAGGGAAATATCCGCCACACTGGCATTATCCAATACCTTCATCAAATCCTGCGATTTGACTATGATTCCGGCAGTTGCAATGCCGGCATTAAAGCTAACTTCATCATTTTCAAGCAGTGCCTTATCAACCACTTTTTTAATGCCCTCAATTACTGGCGGCACCAACCCTACAACGCAGCCAGTATAGTTCTTCACTTCAACGCTTGCAGCAAGCCTTGCCCGCTTGGCATTCAACGCATCCTTCAGCTTGCCCACATCAACCTCTTTATCACCAGAAAGAACAGCAAGCAATGGCTTGCCATCAACTAGGTAGAGGAGGGCTTTAGCAATCTGCTTAAGTTCAACTCCGCGCACCCTAGCAGAATCAACCGGCTTTGTTACTGCCTCATGCTCCAGAAACTTGAATTTAACTCCCTTTTTCTCAAGGAAGTCCTTTGCCCAGGCTCCCTTCTTCTCCTCTACCATTAAACATTCACCTGCATCAAATCCTTTGCAGCATACACCCTCCCCTTGAATTTTTTCTTTGTAAGGGCCTTTACATCGGCTTTCTCCGCTTCAGCATAGAAGTGGGTTAAAAGCAATGCCTTTGCATTTGCCCTTGCTGCAATTGTTGCTACTTCCTCAGCGGTAAGGTGTCCCTCACTTTTCGTGGTTGCAAAGCTACATTCCGTAACGAGCAAATCCGCACCCTTGGCTAAATCAACCAGGTTTTCATTGAAACCGGTGTCGCCAGAAAAAACAACTACTTTATTCCCAGCATTGAACCTGAAGCCGATACTGCTAGGTACATGCTTCATTGGTTTTGTGGTAAGGGAGAAGCGGTTGAATTTTTTTGTGGAAAAAGAATCCAGTTCAACAACTTTCAGTTCAGGGGGCTGTTCTCCGGCAAATGTAGTTGAAAGGTTATCAAAAAATTTCTTGAAACCGGGGCCGCCAAAAATATTTATCTGTATTGGCTTGGAAATGCCCTGGTCAACAGAGACCTTTCTCGCCTGCAAAAAGGCGAGAAGGTCATTTATGTGGTCAACATGCTCAAAATGCGTAAAGAGCAAATCATTCACCTTTAAGTAATCGATGCCAGCTTTTTGCATGTTCTTGAAACAGCCAAATCCCAAATCAACAACAATAGGATAGCCGTTCAATTCAAGGACAAAGCCTGCTGCAGCCCTCTCTGCTCCCGAGATAGCTACACCACTTCCCAAAACAGTTAGCTTCATTTTGCTCCCCCCATTATTTTAACCAACTCATTGTGAAAAACCCCATTTGAGGCGATGTAAGCCTGATTTTCCAGGGAAAACTTTTCTCCATCTATGGTTGTAAGTTTCCCATCTGCCTCCTCAACCAAAAGCCAACCGGCAGCAAAGTCTACAGGCTTCTCATCGAACTCTATTATTGCGTCAATTCTGCCAGTAGCAAGGCTTGAAAGATTGAAAGTGGCAGCCCCAAAAGTCCTGGCATTAAAGACTCTATCCTTAACCTGCTTAAATCTCTTTAGCTTTTCATCACTATTA
>JAFCCK010000173.1 GCA_017610245.1 Candidatus Iainarchaeum sp. | reverse complement strand
AATCGAAAAGAGTTTGTTGGAGACTCTCGGACGGTATTGGTGTTGGCTTGCTCCGCCAATGACTTTGAACAAATACGTCTTTGAGAGCCTTTTTGTTTTTGCGTTCAAAACGCAGAATATATTTTTCGCCTATGTTGGCACTCATCCCCTTTCATCTTGCACCCTTGACGAACTTGAGGTATTGATTATGCAATACTTAATTGCATTTGCTGTAACCGCAGTTGAAGCAGGTTTCACAGCCGCTTTCATTTTTTAACTCAAAGCCGCATTCAGGGCAAACGTTCTTTTTGGGATTAGGTTTCTCGTTAAGCACTGCATCAATCGCCTTAGAAACTGCGTCGGGGCAGCTTAAAACGTTCAAGCCTTTCTTGTAGCATGCCTTGCAGGCTATTCCCCTCAGTTCACTGGATAATTCGCTTGCACTCATTCCATGCCTTAGTGCACAAGATGTTATTCTTGCGATTGCTTCGCTTTGGGCAGGGCAACCGCCGTACTTGCCGGGTTCAATAAACAGTTCGCAAATTCCCTGTTCATCGCTGTTAATAGTGGTGTAGAGATTTCCGCAGGCAACCTTTGTTTTTTTGGTTACTCCAAAAGTCCATTCGGGACGGGGTCTTTTCACCGCTGTAAGTTCTGGCAGATTGTCTCTAATTACCTGGTTTTTCCTGCTGTTGTTTCTGTACATAGTTATTCCTTTACAGCCAGGGTCGTAAGCTAGCTTGATAGCAGAGGCAACATCCTCTTTGCTAGCTTCTTCAGGGAAATTGATTGTCTTACTTATGGCATTATCAACATGTTTTTGGAAAGCAGCTTGGTGTCTTACATGCCATTCCCAACCGATTTCATTTGCAGTAACAAATAAACTTTCAGGGTAATCCCCCCATAAGGGGTGTTCTTTAATAAACTCTACGTCTGCTTGCTTCCGTTTTTCTTTAACTGCGAAGATCGGTTCAATTCCGCTGCTGCACCCTGCAATTATTGAAATGCTGCCAGTAGGGGCAATGGTTGTCACAGTGGTGTTTCTGCCCCCGCTTTGCTCGTGTGCCATTTCTTGAATCTTAGCAGAAACCTCGTCTGCCAGCTTTAAGGCTTCCTCGCTGTTATACCTAATGCCACACTTGATTAAAGCATCAGCCCACCCCATTACACCCAGCCCAATCTTCCTGGTTGCTAATGTTGCCTGTTTAATCAGTGGCAGAGGATAGTTATTTCTGTCTATTACGTCGTTGAGAAATTCTACTGCATCTTTTACAGTTTCATTAAGCATTTCGTAGTCAAACTTGCCGTCCTTGACGTGAGTAGAAAGGTTAATTGAACCCAGGTTACATGATTCATATGGCAGAAGTGGCTGTTCGCCACACGGATTGGTTGCTTCTATATCTCCAAGTTGTGATGTTTTCAATTGTTTTCTGTGGAATTTATTAACCCTGTCGATAAATATTACTCCAGGTTCTCCATTTTTCCATGCTTGCTCCACAAGCAAGTCCCATATTTCACCGGGGTTGATTGTTTTGTAAACCTTGCCGTTAAACACTAGATTAAAGGGCTTTTCTTTTTTTAGGCAGCTCATAAACTTGTCTGTTACAGCTACTGAAATATTGAAGTTAGAAAAGTCGCCGTCCCTGTCCTTGCATTTGATCCACTCTAAAATGTCAGGGTGGTCTACTCTTAAGCAGCCTAAGTTAGCTCCTCTTCTTGTCCCACCCTGCTTTATTTCATTAGTGGCAGCGTCAAATACCTTCATGAAGCTTATAGGGCCGCTGGCAACTCCCCCGGTTGAACCGACACTATCGCCGCGGGGCCTTAGCCTGCTGAAAGAAAAGCCCGTGCCGCCGCCACTTTTATGGATTAGAGCGGCATATTTGACGGCGTCAAATATATCCTCAATACTGTCGTCGATAGGAATCACAAAACAAGCTGATAACTGCTGTAATTCTCTGCCGGCGTTCATTAGGGTTGGGGAATTAGGCCAGAACCTGTTTTGATCCATTAGTTTATAGTAGGCCTTTTGTTTGTTTTGGTCCCCATTTGCGATGTTTTTTGCAACTCGCTCCATCATCTGTTCCGGGGTTTCGCCTTTTAAGTACC
>JAFCCK010000022.1 GCA_017610245.1 Candidatus Iainarchaeum sp. | reverse complement strand
CACCTGCAGCCATAGCGCGCGGTATTGTTATGGGCGAGTGCCACACTTCTTTCGCCATACTTCCCTTCAATGCCCGGCAGCAGGCCCAGATTTGCAATGACCTGGAAGCCGTTGCAGATTCCAATAACAAGTTTTTCCTCATCAAGGAACTCCATCAGGTCCTCCCAAAAATTGTTTCTGATTTTGTTTGCAAGGGCATTTCCCGAGCCTGTGTCATCCCCATAGGAAAAGCCCCCTGGAAATGCGATTATCTGGAAATCCTTAAGCATGCTAGGCGAGGCAATCAAATCATTCACATGCACTATTTTTGCATCTGCCCCTGCCTTCTCAAATGCAAAGGCTGTTTCCTCATCGCAGTTTATTCCGTAGCCTGTTAGTATTAATGCCTTTGGTTTCATTCCATCATCAACTCATCATACTGCTTTAAATAGCGCTCTATTGTTCTCTTCTTTGACTCATTAAGAGGCAAACGTTTGAGTTCCCGTTTAACTTTTGCGGGATCTAGTTTTACATCATAAAACACCATCTTGCCCTTCCGAATACTGACATTCGGAGGGGCTGTGTCTACCCTAATGCCCTTTGACGTGAGTAGGTTACTCATAGAATCAATTCTACCTCTATTCTTCGCATGCAGACCACCATATAAACTCATCACTGCTTCATCATAGCCTGAAGGCTTGCTCTTAGTTTCCTGCAATTCCACAGCTTTTCTTTGAAAATCGCGCAGCTCCTTATGTGGAGGAACATATTTCATGTGCACTACCTTGCCCGAGAGCCCTACTGCCTTTGGAAAGTTTTCGGGGAAAAGAATATGTGCAACCCTTAATGCGAGGTATTTTCTTTTTGCAATATGGGGGTCAGGGCAATGGAGCTCGAAGCTTGCCCCAAATGCATCACGCGTCCTTACATATCCGACAGGAGCTTCTGCAAAACCGCGCGCGACCCTTTTCCTTTTAACTGGTTTTCTTGCGCCCACCATCAGTAATCCCTCAAGGTTTTCTTGTAAGCTTCTTCCAAGGCAGGAATTTCTGCATCCACAATCTTCTCCCCACTCAGGCCCATAATTTCCAGATTGCCTTCAGTAAGCTCTCCAATGTTCGCAATGGCATTGCCTTCCATGGCCTTCTCGAACTCTTCCTTGTTCTCCTTTGCAATAGTTACAACAAAACGGCTCTGCGATTCAGAGAACAGCAAATAATCATTCCTGCTGACGCCCTCTGCTTTTGGAACTTTGCCCAGCTCGATTTTCGCGCCGAGCTGGCCTGCAATGCACTTCTTTGCAATCGCAATCCCCAGGCCACCAAGCCCAACTGGCTGGACTGATGCAACCAGACCAGCCTCAATTGCTTTGTTCAAAGCTTTGTACAATTTAATTGCTTTCTCTGCATCAACCTTTGGGACAGAATTCCCAATCGCGCCTTTTGAGGCAAAGTATTCTGAGGCGCCAAGCTCGTTCTTAGTTTTCCCAAGCACGTAAACCAAATCGCCGGCAATCTTCGCATCCATTGAAACGGCCCTCTCCGAATCCTTAACTATTCCCAAGGATGAAATCAGAAATGTAGGCGGAACAGAAATCTTTAGCGGCTCATTATTCTCGTCAAAACCCTTGAAGTCATTGAACATGCTGTCCTTTCCCGAAATGAATGGTGTTTCATACTTTACAGCATAATCAAAGCATGCTTGAACTGCCTGCTTCAGCTGCCACAGCCTTTCGGGTTCATCACTGCTACACCAGCAGAAATTATCAAGCAGCACTATGTCCTCCAATCTTGTCCCGATAGCGATAAGATTCTTTATAGCTGAATCAATGGCACAGGCAGCCATATCATAAATTGAAATGTCCCCGTATTTGGGGTAGAGGGCATGCGAAACTGACACGCCTTTATTGCTTGAGAGAACAGGCCTTACAAGCCCTGCCTCTGCATTTACCCTTCCTTTGCCCTGCAATGGCTTTAATACAGAGCCGCCCTGCACTTCATGGTCGTACTGCACTGAAACAAATTCCTTGCTGCAGATATTCAGCCTTGAAAGTAGCTGCCCCAGTTCCTTATTATAATCAGCTGGCTCTCCAAAGCTTGGCTCCTCGTGCTTTTGCTCAAAGCGCTCTGTTTTCAAGGCCTTCTTGGGAAGCCCCTCATGCAAGAAGTGCAAATCTATTTCCATTACTGTTTTTCCATTCTGTTTCACAATACACTTTCCAGAATCATTAAACTCGCCAATTACAGTTGCTTCCACCCCTCTCCTATCCATGAGCTCGATGAACTTCTCCACATTTTCCTTTGGGATTGCAAGGGTCATCCTCTCCTGGGACTCAGAAACCCAAGTCTGCCACGGCTGCATCCCAGGATACTTCAGTGGCACTTTCTCCAATTCAACAGCACAGCCATTGCATTCCTTTGCCATCTCTGCAACAGAGCAGCTGAGGCCACCAGCACCATTATCTGTAATGCTGTTGTAAAGCCCTGCATCGCGGGCTTCCTTCACTATTGCATCGCTCAGCTTTTTCTGCGTAATGGGGTCGCCAATCTGCACTGCTGTGGCTGGGCTTCCTTCCGTAAGCGCTTCTGATGAAAAGGTTGCACCGTGGATTCCATCAAGGCCAACCCTGTTCCCCACCATTACAATAGCATCCCCTGGTTTTGCCTTTTTCTCTGCAGCATTTCTCCCCTTGCTTTTCTTTGGAATAAGACCAACAGTGCCAACAAACACAAGGGGCTTGCCCTTGTATCTTTCATCAAAGTACATAAATCCAATGGGGGTGGGAATTCCACTGCAATTGCCGCCAACATTCACCCCTTCAATCACTCCCAACATTATCCTCTCCGGCAGCAGGGTAGGATTCTGTCTGTCCTTTGCCCTGTACAATAGCTTTTTGTCCCTGGGATCAGCAAAGCAAAACCCATAGCGGTTTATTACCGGCTTTGCTCCCAGGCCAAAGCCAATAGTGTCGCGGTTTACGCCAACAATGCCAGTTATTGCACCGCCAAAAGGGTCAAGAGCACTAGGGCTATTATGGGTTTCAACCTTGTCGGTAATCAAATAATTATCATCAAAAATAATCCCGCCAGAGTTATCAACAAACACGGACACACAGCGGTCATTCCCGCCCTTCTTCTCCCTGGCCAGCTTTGTAGCTGCCTTAATCCTCTCCTTGAACAGCCCGCCCTTTATTTCATCCATTTCGGCTGCAAAGATAGTATGCTTGCAATGCTCGCTCCAGGTTTGGGCAATTGATTCAAGCTCAATATCCTTTGGCTTTCTTCCAACAGAATCAAAGTATTGCTTGATTGTTTTCAATGATTGCAAGTCAAGGGCAAGAGGTCCGCGCCTGCTCCCATCATCATTTGGAATCCCTTGCTTTCCAAGTTTTATAAGCTCTTCCTCGCTCAAATTCAAATCCACAGTATGTGCCCCAGGGCTTTGATGTAGCTTTACCCTTGGAATTATTAGATTCATTCCATTGTCTGCAGTGTATTGCTCCTTACTTTTCACATGAATTCTCTCAATGAGAGGATTTGCAAGGCTGTTCGCTATTTTCTCAGCCTCCTCCTGTAAAATATTTCCCTCTAAAAAAAGCATCTGGGAGGTGAATACCTCTGTCCCTTTTGCTTTCTCCTTGAAAATATCCCCAATTGTTTCCCTTGCAGTGTTTCCCACGTTGTCTGTTACCCCGGGCAAGAAACCGATTTCAATGACAAAATCAAATTCTTTCGGAACAAATGGCTTTCCTACTAGAAAATCATGCAATACTGGATTTGAGAGAAGCTCGCCGCATCGCTGTAAGTCTTTTTCATCCAGATTGGGCGTTGCAACAGTATAAACATCAACCAATTTTAGACCCTTAACCTTGTCAAAGCCCATCGCATGCAACTTTTTCAGCTTTGTTTGCGCTCTAGCATCAGGGACCTTATAAAAAACTTCTATCCTGCTCTCCACTCCTTTCCACCACCCAACAGAATTCAAAAAAGAAATGTTTTTTAATTGAATTCCCACTCAAAGCTTTCATGAAGGACCTCCTCAGGATAAAGCACTTGCAGCATAGAAACACGCTTTCAGAGAGGGAGGTGAGGAAAAAAAGCATTGCAATTGGGGAAAAGCTGTTTTCTCTGCCTGAATTCAAGCAGGCGAAAACAATCCTGTTTTTTGCGAGCATTGGAAATGAGCCCTCTACCTATAAAATGATAGAGCACTCGCTGCAGAAAGGCAAGAGGGTTGCTGTTCCAATAACCTCCTTCAGGGAGAAGAGCCTTTGCTTGAGCGAAATCAGCTCTTTGGAGGATTTAGAGAAGAAGGAAAGCGGCCTTATTGAACCGAAAAAGGAAAAAATCTGCGATGTGCCCCTGGAAAGCATTGACCTCATAATTGTTCCTGGGGTTTGCTTTGACGAGGAGGGCTATCGCATTGGTTATGGCGGGGGCTTCTATGATAAGCTGCTGAGGAAAGCCCCAAGAAAAGCGTTTATTGTTGGATTGTGCTTTGAGCAGAACATTGAAAAGCGGCTGCCAAGGCAATCGCATGATGCGAAAATGGATAAGATTGTTACCGAGGAAAAGGTTATTGAGCCGGAGTGATTTTCATGCCCAAACTGTACGGCGGACGGAAAACGAGGGAAGTTAAAAGGATTAAAAGAGGGAGAAAGCTCGAGGCCGGTTACGAAGGCAAGGTTTATGAAGTTGAGGTAGTCGTGAAGCGAGGTAAAAAAGAAAGAAAGCTTAAGATGGCTGAAAAGAAATTCCACTTGCGCAGAAAGTACACTTACTTTACACCCTTTTGTGACCCACTTAGACAATTCGAGATGATGCATGAGCTTCAGGAGCTTAATAGAAGGGAAAAGCTTGGGTTGCATATCCTGCCAACAATAAGGCTGAGAAAAAGAATAGGCAGAAAGCCAACACTTATAATAACAAAATTGAGGGAAAGTAAAGTACTAAGCACAGCTGAGAAAGCTGCTTTAAGGGACCAGGAAAGGCGGGAGGAGGGAATTTTGAAAGACCATGGATACGGCATTCGCGGCGATATGTGGGTTGTGCAAAGAGACCCAAAAACAGGCAAGGTAACAGCATGGATTGCTGACTTTGGAAATATTGCAAAGCAAGAACAGATTCCCATGAATAGGAAAACAATTTAAAGAATTTTTACTTTCTTATTGCTCTGAGGTGTTTGGGTGAAGGTTGCTGTAATCGGAAAAGGCGGCAGGGAGCACACTCTCGTATGGAAAATTGCGCAGAGCAAGGATGTTGAAAAGGTTTACTGCCTCCCAGGAAATGCCGGAACAGCGCGAACTGAAAAAGCAGAGAATGTTTCGCTGGGTGATGATTCATTCAAGGGAATTGCGGATTTTGTGAAAGAGAAGCAGGTTGACCTTACAGTTGTTGGCCCAGAAGACCCGCTTGTTGATGGGATAGTGGATCACTTCCAAAAACAAGGCTTGAATATTTTCGGGCCTGACAAAAAGGCAGCTATTATTGAGGGAAGCAAAATATTTGCGCGCAAGCTGCTGCAAAAGTATGGTATCCCATCAGCAGAATTCAAAGCATTTGAGGATGCAGAAAAAGCAAAGGAATATTTGCACGAGAAGGGCGTCCCAATTGTGGTGAAGGCTGATGGCTTGGCAGCAGGCAAGGGCGTAATAATTTGCGACACAAAGCAGGAGGCAGAACAGGCGATAGATAAAATAATGGTTGAAAAGGCATTTGGAGATGCTGGTAATAAGTTGATACTTGAGGAAAAGCTGGTAGGGGAGGAAGCCTCCTACTTGGTTTTCACTGATGGAGAAACAATCAAGCCCATGGTTTCAAGCCAGGACCACAAGCCAATTTATGATGGCGACAAGGGCCAAAATACTGGTGGAATGGGCGCTTACTCTCCCGCGCCAGTAGTAACAGAGGAATTGGAGAAAGATATTCTTGAAACCATAATGCAGGCAGCGGTTGATGCAATGAGAAAAGACGGTAGACCATACAAGGGCGTGCTCTATGGCGGACTAATGATTTCTGATGGCAAGCCTAAAGTGCTGGAATTTAATTGCAGGTTTGGTGACCCAGAAACACAGGCATTATTGCCAAGGCTGGACTCCGACCTCGTTCCAATACTGCAGAGCTGCATTGACGGCAATCTAGGAGAGCAGGAAGTGAACTGGAGCAGCAAGCCAGCCTGCTGCGTTGTAATGGCTTCTGGGGGCTATCCTGGGAGCTACGAAAAGGGTAAGGAAATTTCTGGGCTTGAAGAAGCTGCAAAGCTGCCAGACACAATTGTTTTCCACGCAGGAACAAAGCTTGAGGACAGCAAGGTTCTCACAAACGGCGGCAGAGTTCTTGGAGTAACCGCTTTGGGAAACAGCATTAAGGAGAGCATTGAAAATGCTTACAAAGCTGTTGAGAAGATAAGCTTTGAAAAGGCCCATTACAGGAAGGATATTGGGCAGAAGGCTTTGGATAGGTCACTCTAATTTGTAGAAAACCAGCCCGCTCAATGGCTTTGGGTAAAAGTAGGTGCTTTTCGGAGGCATCAACTGCTTTGCTTTTGCCACTGCCTCAAACTGTTGCAGTGAAGTAGGCTTGAGGAAGAAGGCTGCTTCAAGGCGCCCTGCCTCAATCCCATCCACCAACTTCCTTACGCTCTTTTCAAAAACAATGTTCTCGGGATTCAGATTCAGGGTGGTTTCAAAGACAATCGAATGGAGGACAGTTGTGGGCAAGCCCTGCAGCACAGTTGGAATTCCCCTCTTCTCCAGCTCATTCTGTATAGCCTCCCTATCCTTTTCCACGCAGAAATAATATTTGTTCTCAAACAGCAGCCCAAAGCAGTTGCCCTGCTTGTGCTCTAGCAGCTGGAACATCTCCCCCCTGCTCGCCTCCCTAAGCGAAAAAAATTTCCCGATTTTTTCTAAGAAGCCTTTCTTATCCTCCACTTTCAGCAGCGCGCGATGCGTGGCAAGAATCTTCAGTCCAAGAGCCTTAACATTGGTAAGATAAATCATTTTGTATTTCGCTTCCTTGTTTCTATGCTTTTCCATGTAGGAGAGTGCTGTTGCATAGCGGTGGTGCCCATCTGCCAGCATCAAATCCTTTCCCTTGAAAAATTCTGTTATCTTCTCCTGTTCTTCCCTATCCGCCAACAGCCATACCCTTTGCTCTACAGCATCATCATCAATTAGCTCGGCAATTGGCTCGGCATTCTTCGCTGAGCGCAGAATTCCCTCAATCTCTTCCCCCTTATCCTCATAGAGGAGGAAAATCGGCTCCAAATCAGCTTTCGTTGCCTCAAGCAGGAGCATCCTGTCCTCAAAGGGCTTCTCCATTGTTTTCTCGTGCTTCAGAACCTGCCCTAAATCATTTTCAGCAAGACCAAGCAAAGCAATGATGCCAGTCCTGCTGTGCTTCTCCCCATTCAACACGAAGGTTTCCTCATAAACATAGAAGCAGGGCTTCTGCTCCTGCCGCAGTGTTCCCTCTCCCAACCAATCGTGAAGCAGCTTTGCTGCTTTCTCATAATTTTCCTTTGCCTTATTTTTCTCTATGCCCTGCTTTCCCAGAGTGAGATAGATAAAGTTCTTCGGGTGCCTCGCCATATACTTTCGCAGCGCGGGAGGCAGAATCACATCATACGGCGGGACAGCTACAAGCGAAAGGTCATGCACTTTCTCAGCATTATAGCGGATTCCCTTGAATGGAACTATTTTAGCCATAAACCCAAAGAGAAAAAGAACTTAAATGATTAAAAGGATTGCTTCGGGTTATTGCTTTGCAAGGGCTCTCCGCTCTTTTCCAGAGCGCCTTTCCTTTCCAAGGGGAACGCCTTTCTTAATTCTGCGCTCCTTTCCACTTCTCCTGTCTTCGCCGCTTCTCCGTTCTCCCGTTTTGCGCTTCTGTAGCCCAGAGCCACCTTTGCGCTTTCCTGCAGGGGATGGACGAATAGAATAAATTGACTTGCCAGGGAGAGGCACAATACGTTCTTTACCTTGTCTTCTACTTATTTTTCTTCTTTCCCTAAATTTTGGCATTAGCGCACCAATTTAATAATATCCCCACTCCTATTTAAATGTTTTGAAAAAGCAGGAGAAGAAAATAGGAAAGTTGCACCTCTACCGCGAAAAATTTAAATATTAGTTGCCCCTATTATGATAGCGGGTTTATTTTTGCCCGAAAACCAGGCCAAAAAAGGCAGGCTGATTTTAAAGGACAATACTGTTTTTGAGGGCACCTCTTTTGGCGCGGAAAGCAGCAATGCGGGAGAAGTTGTTTTCAATACCGGAATGGTTGGTTATCCCGAAAGTTTCAGCGACCCCTCTTATAGGGGGCAGATTCTGGTGCTTACATACCCCCTTGTTGGGAACTATGGGGTTCCAGCAATGGAAAAGGATTCTTTTGGATTGGAGAGCTTCTTTGAATCCCCGCACATGCATATTTCAGGGCTTATTGTTGCTGATTACAGCTTTGAACATAATCACTGGCAGGCTTCACAAAGCCTGGCAGAATGGCTGAAAAAAAGCGGAGTTCCGGCTCTTACAGGAATTGACACTCGCGCCCTTACCAAGAAGCTTAGGGAGAAGGGGGTGATGCTTGGAAAAATCGTATTTGAAGGCAGCGAAATTCCATTTGAGGACCCAAATGAAAGGAATTTAGTAGCGGACGTTAGCCCAAAAGAGCCCTCAAGCCATGGAAATAGCTCTCCAAGGATTGCAGTCCTAGACTGCGGGGTGAAAAACAACATAATCAGGAGTTTGCTGAAGCGGGGCTGCTCTGTTGTGAGGGTTCCCTGGGATTATGATTTGTTCAATGGGCAATACGAGTTTGATGGAATCCTTATAAGCAATGGCCCGGGAGATCCAAAGCAGTGTGTTGCGACAATTGAAACAGTAAAGAAGGCGATTGAGCAGGAAATACCAACCTTTGGAATCTGCCTTGGCAATCAAATCCTTGCGCTTGCAGCTGGAGCAGACACATACAAGCTTCCCTACGGGCACAGAAGCCAAAACCAACCCTGCCAGATGCTCGGCACAAAAAAGTGCTATATCACCTCCCAAAATCACGGCTTTTCAGTGGATGAGAAAACATTGGGAAACGGGTGGGAGCCGTTCTTTCGAAACTTGAATGATGGAACTAATGAAGGGGTAAGGCACAAGAGCAAGCCTTTTTTCTCTGTACAATTTCATCCCGAGGCAACCCCAGGGCCTGTTGATACCAGCTTTTTGTTTGATGAGTTTTTGAAAAAGGTAAAGGAGGCAAAATAATGGAGCCATCAATGCTTGCAGTTCTTTTTGGGGGAGTTCTCTTTGGAATCTGAGATAAGAAAAACGGTTGTGCTGGGAAGTGGTGCACTGAAGATAGGGGAAGCTGGGGAGTTTGATTATAGCGGCAGCCAGTGCATCAAAGCCCTGAAGGGGGAAGGGATTGAAGTAGTGTTGGTGAATCCAAACATTGCAACAATCCAGACAAGCAAGGGGTTTGCCAATAAAATCTATTTCCTGCCTGTGAACGCCCACTTTGTTGAAAAGGTTATTGAGAAAGAAAAGCCGCAGGGTATTCTACTTGCATTCGGCGGTCAGACAGCATTGAACTGTGGGGTAGAGTTGCATAGAAAAGGCATCCTGCGCAAGCACAATGTAAAAGTGCTGGGCACTCCAATTGAGGCAATCGTAGCAACAGAGGACAGGAAAAAATTCAATCAGGAGCTTGCAAGCATTGGGGTGAAAGTCCCAAAAAGTATTCCTGTTACAAACAAGGAAGTCGCGTTGAAAGCAGCGAAGAAAATCGGTTATCCTGTAATTGTGAGGGCAGCTTATGCCCTTGGCGGAAAGGGGAGTGGTGTTGCGAAGAATGAAAAGGAGCTGCGCAAAATTGTAGAGCAGGTGTTTGCTTATGCGCCGCAAATTCTTGTGGAAGAGTATCTTGCAGGGTGGAAAGAGGTAGAATATGAAGTAGTAAGGGATAGCTACGACAACTGTATTACTGTGTGCAATATGGAGAACTTTGACCCCCTGGGAATTCACACTGGAGAGAGCATTGTTATTGCCCCAAGCCAAACACTAAACAACCACGAATATCATAAATTGAGGGAGATTTCTATTAAGGTAATAAAGCATCTTGGAATTATAGGGGAGTGTAATATACAGTTTGCTTTGGACCCCAATAGCGATGATTATCGCGTAATTGAGGTGAATGCAAGGCTGAGCAGGAGCAGCGCCCTTGCCTCAAAGGCAACAGGCTATCCACTTGCATTCATTGCGGCAAAGCTCGCACTTGGGCATTCACTAATAGAGCTCGAGAACAAGATTACCAAAAAAACAATGGCCTGCTTTGAGCCCGCCCTTGATTATTGTGTTGTAAAAATTCCGCGCTGGGATTTGCAGAAATTCAATAAGGTGGGTTATGGTATTGGCACTGAAATGAAATCTGTTGGAGAGGTAATGGCAATTGGCAGGAATTTTGAGGAGGCAATGCAGAAAGCGATTAGAATGCTCAATATTGGAATGTACGGCTTGGTTGGAAACAAGCTACAGATCACTAAAACTGCGCATAGCATAGAACACCCAACTGACAAAAGGGTTTTTGCGCTGGTTGAAGCACTCAAGAAGGACTATTCAATTGATAAAATCTATACTTTGAGTAAGGTGGACAAGTGGTTCCTATTCAAACTAAAGAACGTGGTTGAGATTGAGGAATCCATTTCCAAATATTCGCTTGAAACCCTACCAAAAGAACTGCTCCTTAAAGCAAAAAAAGCCGGCTTTTCCGACAAGCAGATTGCAATGCTGTTGGGAGAGAAAAGCGAGCTTGTTGTAAGAGAAAAAAGGAAAGAGCTCAGCATCCTCCCAGTAGTAAAGCAGATTGATACCCTTGCTGCTGAGTTCCCTGCAAAAACAAATTACCTATATGTTACTTATAATGGAATCGAAAATGATATTGGATTCAACAACGAGAAGCAGGTAATGTTGTTGGGGAGTGGCTCATACAGCATTGGCAGCAGCGTTGAATTTGACTGGTGTGGGGTAACAGCAAA
>JAFCCK010000021.1 GCA_017610245.1 Candidatus Iainarchaeum sp. | reverse complement strand
ATTGCAGTTAAGCATAGTGGATATTGGAAACATTAGCCATGCGATGCATCAATTGAAAAAGGGCGATAAAATCGGTTTGAGAGGCCCGTTTGGAAAATCGTTTCCAATTCCAAGATTCAGAAAAAAGAACATAGTTTTTGTTTCGGGCGGCTGTGGAATGGCTCCATTGAGGGCAGTAGTGCATGCGATAGTTGGAAGGAGGCAGGAATTCGGCAACTTGACACTTTTCTATGGATGCAAAAGCCCAGAGCATATACTGTTTCAGGATGATTTAAATAAATGGGAGAAAGTGAAGAACTTTAAAGTTCTTCTAACAGTTGATGAATGCCCTCCCCAATGGAAAGGTCATTGCGGTGTTGTAACAAAGCTCTTTGATAAAACACCACTTTCGGCAGAGAACAGCATTGCATGCATTGTTGGTCCGCCAATAATGATTCACTTTGCAATAGAGGGATTAAAGAAAAAGGGCTTTAAGGATGAACAGATTTACGCTTCCCTTGAAAGGTTAATGCACTGCGGCGTTGGAAAGTGCGCTCACTGCAATATTGCCGGGAAATACGTTTGCATTGATGGCCCAGTATTCAACGGAAAAGCCCTTGCGAAAATGCCTCTGGAGGAAAAATAGTATGCGAAAAAAGCTTAGGGTGGGATTTTTCTCGCTGAGCTGCTGCGAGGGCTGTTCCCTAGTTTTCTTTGACCTGGAGGAAAACATGTTGAAGGCATTGGACTTCATTGAAATAGTTGATGCTCGCTTGTTTGACGGAAATCATCCCGAGGAAAGGCTTGATTTGGCAATCATTGAAGGCGGCATCCAAAATGAGAGAGACAAGGATGATTTGGTTGCAGTAAGGAAGCGCTCTGATTATTTAATTGGCTTTGGCGCTTGCGCAACCGTTGCTGGCGTTCCTGGAATGCGCAATGCCCTGCCACAGCAAATGCAGAAATCACTGCAGAAAAAAGCAATTAAGCCAATTAAGGAAAAGGTTTATCCAATCAATGCCTTTGTAAAGGTTGATTACCTGCTGCAGGGATGCCCCGTTTTTACTCACGAGCTGCTGGATGTATTGGTAAAGCTCTACCATGGAACAAAGCCAAAACTAGAGGAAGTGCCAGTCTGCAAGGAGTGTATAGAAAGGGAAAACCCCTGTCTGCTTTTCCAGCGAATACCCTGCCTTGGACCTGTAAGCTATGGCGGCTGCAAAGCGCTCTGCCCTACCGAGAGAGGCCAATGTATTGCCTGCAGAGGCATTACAAAAGACGGAAACTTTGAAGCATTGAGAGAGCTCTTCAGAAAGATGGGCGTGAGTGAGCAAGAAATCCACAATCTCTTTACATACTTTACCGCTAACCCCTTTGAAAAGAAGGAGGGAGAGTAATGCACGATTCGGAGGACTTTTATTTGCGCAACATTACTAAAGTTGAAGGGCACGCAAACCTTTCCCTAAAGCTCAGGAACAAAAAGGTTGAGAGCTGCGAGTTCAGAATCACTGAAAGCCAACGCTTCTTCGAGGAAATAGTAGAAGGCAGACATTTTAGCCAGATTCCCTTGATTGTAGCAAGAATCTGCGGGCTTTGCAGCAGCTCGCACCTTATAACAGCAATAGAGGCGATTGAAAGAGCACTGGACTTTTCCCCAAGCGAGCAAACACTGCTGCTTAGGGAGCTAGCAACCAATGCTGAGTTTTTGAAGAGCCACAGCCTGCACCTTTACATGCTTGCCTTGCCCGATTACTTGAACAAAGAAAGTGTGCTGCGATTTGAGGAGAAAGAGCATCATTTCATCCACGACGGGCTGGAATTAAAGAAAGCTGGTACTGATGTGCTCATAGCACTGGGAGGAAGGCCCCATCAAACAGTTAATCTACGAGTGGGTGGTTTTACAAGGTTCCCCCCCCAAGAAAAAATTGATGCTGTTAGAAAAACTCTGGAGCAAGCAAGGGAAAAAGCAATCGATGCAATCAAACTGTTTAGCGGCTTTGCAAAAAAGAACACCTTTGCAAGAAAAACAAATTACGTTGCATTGGTGGGGAGCGGTTACTGTTTGCTATGTGGTGCAATAAAGTGCACTGACGGCACAATTGTTGATGAAGAGCATTACTTGGACCATTTGCACGAATTTCTTGTACCTTACAGCACTGCAAAGCAGGACAAATTCAATGGGGAAGAGTATATGGTGGGGGCTCTCGCCAGAATGAATCTGAATAAGAAAGAAATGTATCCAAGCGTTAAAAAACTAATCAAAGAAAACAAACTTAAGTTTCCAAACCAGAGCCCCTTCTATAACAATGTCAGCCAAGCGCTGGAATTGTTGCAGTGCATAGAGCACAGTTTGAAGATAATTGATGAGCTACATGTTAGAAAAGAACCTATTCCAAAGATAAAGCCAAGGGAATCAGAGGGGATTGGCGTAACAGAGGCCCCAAGGGGCGTGCTCTACCACTCTTACAAATTGAATTCCCGGGGCTTTATTGAATCAGGAAACATTGTCGTTCCAACGCTGCAGAATTGCAGGAACATTGAGGGGGACCTAAAACAATTTGTTCCAACGCTCCTCTCAAAGCCCAGGGAAAAGGCAGAGTATGAGATAGAGAAGCTGATTCGCGCCTATGACCCTTGCATCAGCTGCTCTACACACTTTCTGAAAGTAAGATGGACTTAATCTCTTCAATACCTTTCTTCAAGGGGTAATTGCTTGGAATCGCAATCAACCTTACTTTTCCAAGCTTCCCAATCTTTTTGTAGAGCAGCAGTTCTGTTGCCAAATCAAAATCGTGCAGTGAAACAACCTTTAGCTCCTGCAGTTTCTCAATGCCATCTATCTTCTCCACTTTTTTTATTCCCTTTGCAACATCAATCAGCCACAGCTCATCTGGAATTTTTTTCAGAGAGGCAAGCGAATCCAATTCCTCAAACCTTACCCCCTTCAGCTTCTTTTCCAGTTCCATTGCAATCTTCAACGCCAGGCTGTCTCCTTTCACCAGTGGGTTTCCAGCAACAAACACTTTCCTCATTGAATACATTTAAAACGTTTTTTTCTTTTAAACTAATGCATGGGCGAATCCAGAGGCTTGCTTCTTGTTCTGTGCACCGCTCTCATAAGCGGTTTCTCCATCTTCCTTAACAGCTTCGCTGTAAAGGGCTTTAATCCCTTTGCATTCACTTTCCTAAAAAACGCTCTTGTTGCAATATTCCTCTTCTCCCTTATCTTCCTCCTCAAAGAATTTAGTTCACTGAAATCCCTTTCAAGGAGCAGCTGGGCAAAGCTCGTTTTCATCGGACTGGTTGGCGGTTCTATTCCCTTCCTTTTGTTCTTCTATGCACTAAAGCTGGCAGGCCCAACAAGTGCCGGCTTCCTGCACAAGACCCTTTTCATCTGGGCAACCATCCTCGCATTCTTTTTCCTCAGGGAAAGGATTTCAAGGAAATTTATTGCTGCTGCTATATTACTCTTCGCAGGCAACATCCTCTTCTTCGGTCCTACTTCCTTTGCCTTTCCAGAGCTTTTAATACTGGCAGCAACCCTCCTCTGGGCAGCTGAAAACGTTATTTCAAAGCATGCGCTGCGTGAACTAAGCGGCAGAACAGTTGCATTTGGCAGGATGTTCTTTGGCTCAGCCTTCATCCTTGCTTTCCTCATTACCACAAGCCAGCTGCAGTTTGCCCTCTTTCTTTCAGTGCCCCAGCTGCAATGGCTTTTGCTCACCTCTACACTCCTTTTCTTCTATGTTTTCACCTACTACTCCGGCCTAAAACACCTGCCAGTGCACAAAGCAGCATCCATCCTGCTGCTGGCGCAGCCCATAACGGCGCTCCTATCCCTTACATTTCTGGGAAAACCCGTCTCATTCACCCAAGCGCTCGGCCTAACGCTGCTCGTTGCAGGAGTGCTGCTTGTGGTAGGTTTTACATACTTACTGGGAATTTTTAAAAGAAAAGTGATTTTTGTTGCGGGAAATAGAGCTTAATTCCCTTGCAAGGGCATGTAAGTACTCTGTAATCCCAAACAGGCTCGGCTTCTGCGGTCCTCCACAAAGCTTCAAAAAGCTCCTTCCTTTCATTGAAAGCCCCCAGCAGGAAAAGACCAAAGAAATCAAAGCCATCCTTTCCCAATTCAATGCCCTTTATCCCTACCTTGAACTCATTGCACAATCCAATTCACTCAATCCTTTCGATGCAGCTGTAATTGAAGCCTACTGGATTGGCAATAGCCTGCTTGAAAACGTTTCCCAAAGGGAGCTGCAGCGCACAATCCTCTCCTTCCAGAACTTCGGCTTTCCCAGGGAGATTGCAGAAAAGAAAGCCGCTTCCCTTCCAGATGAAGTACTGCCGCACCACAGTTTCCATGTCCTCTACATCACTTTCATTTCTCCAAAGCTCGAGAAGCTTGTGCGTAATTTTGACAACTGTATGATAAAGTGGGGGAAGGTGGAGAAGGCAGGCGAAAGCAAGCTTTCAGTCAAAACAATTGAACTGCTCCGCGAAGGGGCAGAATTCAAGCTCCGCGAGAAATTAAAAGAAATTGATAGCGGCTTCGTAGCGGACGCAAAAAAAGGGGATTTTGTTTCAATTCATTGGAATTCAGCAATAGAGATTTTAAGCGAGGAACAGCTGCAGAAATATACTCATAGCAATCTCCGATCCATTAACAGCTCGCGTTAATTATTCTTCCCCTTCTTTGTCTGTCCTGTGGTTGCCCTTATCCTTGCCCTCCTTTTAGCAGCTTCTTTCGCCTCTCTCTTGCGGTAGCTTTCAATAGCCTTTTTTACCTTTGCCCTTTCCTTTCGTGAGAATTCATACATTCTAAAAAATTTCCGCCGGGCAAGCCAGCCAAGGCCAGCAATCCCCCTTATTGCCAACCAATATTTCTTTCTTGTTGCAGGGTTTCTTAAGTCCGATGCCACCCAGCCAAGGTCTTTAATGAGGGAGTGCCCCTCTATAAAACCAGACCTACCAAGCATCCCCACTTTATTGACACTTTGCTCCTTTCTTCTAAAAATTCTCTTAAGTTTTTTAGGCTTTGCCATTCCTGCTCACACCTTTTCAATCGCAAATCCCTGCTGCACCAGGACAGTGTCTCCCTTTTTGATTTTTTCAACAAAGGGCACAACAGCAGCTTTTCCCCCTGCCGCAGTTTCTACCATAATCCTGCCGCTTTCCACCGCTATCACTTTCGCTTTGAAGGCTAGGCACATGCTTTACAATAATTTTTATAGGTTATCTTATTTAAAAAATAGAGGGTTCTATGGCTGTTAAAAACAATGCAGAGAAATGCTGTTATTGCGGGGGCTGTGTTGGCTGCTGCCCTGTTATGGCAATAGAATTGAAGGACATCAGAATAATGATAGATAACGAAAAATGCACTAGCTGCGGCAATTGCGTTAAAATCTGTCCAGTTGGGGCAATGGAGGTGCTGCGCTAATGGTGAGAAGGAAAATAGCCTATCGCAGAGGAAAAAGGATTGTAAGGCCCAGGGAGAAGGGCAACGCGGAGTTGTACGCTAGGAAAAGGGAGCAATTTGCAGAACTGCCGCCAGAGGAAAGAATGAAGGGGCTGCAGCAGACAGTTGCCAGTCTGCGAAAGCGGCAAAGGGAGGAAGGTCTCCCGCCAAGCGACCAGAGGGTGCTTGAGACCGCTTTGCGGAGAATAGAAACCCTGAAAAGGGCCTTCAAGGAAAAGAAAGGAGGTAAGAACCGATGACAACCCGCGGCACGGTGGTGGCAAGAAGGAGACCTACTTATAGAAAGAATGTGAAGCCCAAAAGCAATGCTGCCGCAAAGCTTCGTGCTAAGGCGAGGAGAGAGTTTTCCCAGTTACCAATAGCGGACCAATTAAAGATTCTGAGGAAGACTGTTAGCGGTCTAGAGGCGAAAGAGAAAAGCGGCACTCTCTCATTTCCCGAGAGAACAGTACTTAGAAGGGCTTTGGAGAGAATAGGAAGGTTGAAAGAAAGAAGTGGCAAGTAGTTGATTCTTATGCAGGAGTTTGATGCAATAATTGTGGGTGCGGGCCCAGCTGGCTTGCGCGCAGCCAACAATTTGGCAAAAGCTAAGTTCAAGGTTCTCTGTCTGGACAAGAAGCAGGAAATCGGCGTCCCAAAGCGCTGCGCTGAAGGTTTGGGCCTTGGCTGGTTCGAGAGGCTTGGGCTGAAGCCGAATCCCAAGTGGGCGGTGCAGGAGATAGAGGGCGCAGCGTTGTATGCTCCCAGCGAAAAGAAGGTGGAGTTGCGCTTCAAGAGCATAAGCGGCTATATCCTTGAAAGAAGGGTTTTTGAGAAAGAGCTTGCAAAGGAAACCTCCATGAATGGTGCAATAATAAAAACAAAAGCGAATGCATTCGCTTTCAAGAGAAACAGTGGAAAGGTAGAGGTAAAGGTAAATGAATCAGGCATTGTAAAGGAATACGCTGCTCCCTTGATTATTGCCTGTGATGGGGTTGAAAGTCTTACTGCAAGGAAGCTGGGAGTTAACACAGCAATAGAGATCCCTGATTATGATTCCGGCTATCAGTACGAGATGGCAAACATTGAAATCCCAGATGAAAAGCTGATTCATTTATATTTCGGAACAGAGGTTGCTCCTCGCGGCTACGTTTGGATTTTCCCAAAGGGAAAGAATCATGCCAATGTAGGCGTTGGAATAGGTGGCATGAACGAAAAAACAGCCAAAAGCTACCTGGACAAGTTCATTGCCTCACACCCTGGCTTGAGCAAGGGCAGCATAATTGAGGTGAACTGCGGTTGTGTTCCTGTTGGCGGTTTTCTTGATGATATGACAGCGGACAATCTCCTTATTGTCGGAGATGCTGCACACCAAGTAAACCCAATACACGGGGGAGGCATCGGCATTGCAATGGAGGCAGCGGACATTGCTTGCGATACTGCCATCAAAGCATTCAAGGCAAAGGATTTCTCTCATGAATTCCTGCAGCAGTATAACTCCCATTGGTATGAAAAGAGGGGCAATAAGCTGAAGGCAATCCTCAAGAAGAGGATGATGTTCGAAAACCTTAAGGACAAGGATTTTGAAACACTGGCAGAGAGTGTAACAGGCGATGACATTTTAAAGCTGACAGAGGGCGATTTAGTTGGTGCGGCAAAGGTCGTAACAAAGAAGCTCATAAAGTACCCAGGGCTTGTAAGGGTTATGCTGAAGTATTTGAAATAGTGCCGACTTTTCCAACCGCCCTACGGACGCCCTTGCATCACCTCCATCAGCGACAAAGCTGACACCAGGGCTTAATCCAGGCAGCCAAGGAATAAATTGTCTATTGTGTTATTTAATCCTTTTCCCCATGCTCTTCCTATCTCTCTTCCTTCAGCAGCTCATACGGCACTCTTCTCTTGTAAGTTTCAAACGCTTCCCACAGCTCCTTTGCCTCTTTCAGCTTAATGCCTCTCTCTTTTGCGGTCTGTTCAATCGTTTTCCCCTTTTTCTTCCCAGTAATTAACACAAACAGCCGCTTTATTTCCCTGCCGCTTAACCCCATCCTTTGCCGCATTTCTATTCTCATAAAGTCCTTTGCCGCATAGCTGACTTTCATATTAACCCACGTTCTCAAGCTTGTCCCTCTCTTTGGGTCAAACTTTACTATCCACGCAGGCAAATGCCACAGCACATATTGCTTAAAATCCTGGGCTGTTTCTCTCCTGAACCTGTATTTTGCCCCAATTCTACCCAACGCACCCCTAACAAACCCCATCGCCTGCTTTCTCCTTTCCTCCTGCGCTGCCGTAAGCTTTGGAATTTTTTCGGGCTTGCCTCTTGGTGGCTAAATTAGTTTAATGCCCCCCCTCCTCATAAAATGCCTTGTTGAACGGATCTGTGTAATTGTTACTCTTATCCCTTGCTTAGCCAATAATTTTTGGATTTCTTTTGCTTGCAGATTTTGATTGTAGTAGATTGCCCTGCTAATTGCAGCCTCCCGCGAGTCTAGCCTAATGGATTTTTTCATTACTGCCAGGCGCTGAAGGCTGGGCAGTTCAATACCCTCTTTTCTCATCAGGTGTCTTACGGCATGAATACTGTTTACTGGCACATCCACCCCCTGCCTTGCCAGAATTCCTTTAAGTTCCATCGGCGGCGTGCCACGATATTGAAGGACAGCAGCCCTAATCGCATCAAATTTAAGCCCGCTTTTCCACCCTTTCCTTTTTCCCTTCACTACAAAATCACTTATAAAAAACTGCTCGCAAAGCATTATTAAAATATTTAAAGCAACTTCCCTTCCTTTTCCCTACATGCAAATCCCAAACTTAACCCTTGCATACCTCATTGCAGAGCTCTCCCCATTGCTGCAAGGAAGCATCCTGCGCAAGGTGCAGGAGCTCAGCAACAATTGGTTAAAGATAAAGCTGCAAACCAAGCAGGGCAGCAGGGATTTAATCATTTCCCCCAGCGCCTTCTTCATCACTTCCTATTCCCTCCCTGCAAAACAGCAGAGTAGTGGCTTTGGCGCATTCCTCAGGAAGCGTCTGGCTAATAAAAAGCTGCTCTCCCTAAAGCAGCACTCCCTTGACAGGATTGCCCTGCTTGAATTTGACTCCTACTTCCTCATTCTGGAGCTCTTTGCAAAGGGCAATGTAATTCTCACAACAAAGGAAATGGAAATAGTTTCCGCTTATCGCAAGGAGAAGTGGCGCGACCGCACTATTTCCAAAGGAGAGCCCTATAAATTTCCCTCCTCCAAGGGCCTGAATCCCCTTGAGGTTTCCCTAAAAGAATTGAAGAAATCATTCTCAGAGAGCAAAGCAGATTGCATCAGAACCCTTGTATCTGCTCTAAACATTGCCCCTATTGCAGGAGAGGAAGCGTGCCTGAAAGCGCGCATTGAAAAAGCAAAGCCCGCGGGGAAAGTAAAAGAGAGCGAGCTGAAAAAGCTGCTCGCCGAGCTGAAAAAGCTCTACGCTGTTGATTTGAAGAAGCTAAAGCCAGGCATTGCTGCAGGCATTCTCCTCCCTTTTGAGATGCGCTCAGCCGGCGCTTTTGATAAGACCTTCCCCTCCCTTAACGAGGCAATTGATGAGTTCTTTTCCCTGCAATTTTCCCAGGAGAAGCAGTTAGCTACTCCAGGAATCTCAAAACTAGGTCAGCTAGAAAGGGGCCTTAAGAGGCAGCTTGACTCAATTGCAGTTCTTGAGCGCAAGGCAGAGGAAGCAAGGGCAAAGGGGGAAGCAATTTACACCAATTACGCTGCTGTAAATGAAGCCCTGCAGCTCGCGAGGGAATTTGCAGAGGGCAGGATAACAAAGAAACAAGTTATGTATAAGTTGAATAGTTTGGGTCTCGAGCTGAAGCAGATAGATTTAAAGAACCGCAAAATTACAGTGGAGATTAAAAAATAGAAATAGAAAAGGGGCAGGTTATGTTGCCTGTCCTCTACTTGGCTTCTGCTGGCTCTGCTTCCGTTATCTCCCTCTCGTCCACTATGAATACATCGCTTACAGCAGTTACTGCAGAATAGGGAATCTTTATTACCCTTTCCCTTGAGCCAAAGCGCTTTATGAACTTACTGTCCCTATCAAGCTCAACAAGCAAGTGCTCTATGTCCCCGCTCGTTTCATCAACAAGCAGGTCAGAGAGCTTCCCCACCTCATCTCCTCTGTTGGTAATAACCTTCTTGGTTGCAAGCTGCCTTGCAATTGTATACTTATACACTCCTATTCACCCTTTCACGATTTAGAATTCTAATAATAAAAAGCCTAACTTCTTTATAAATCTATCGTAAAAGCAATTCTACATAAAGCCGTTTTTTAAGGTTTCTGCCCTATTTCTAGAATATGAAGCCAGCAGAACACTATCTCCCAACGGAAATTATAGCGATGCTCAAAAGGCAGCACTATGCACTTTTCGGTCATTCTGCTGCCAAACTCTGCCACTGGACAAAGGCTTCCCTTTCCAAAAACCAATTTTGCTACAAGCAGCAGTTCTATGGGATTGAATCACACCGCTGCTTGCAGATGACTCCTGCTGTTGCATGGTGCCAGCAAAACTGCATCTTCTGCTGGCGTCCACTTTCGCCTCTAAAGGAATTTCCAAATGAGTTTGATTCCCCCAAAGAGATTGTGGAGGGAAGCATTGCAAAGCAGCGTGTTCTTCTCTCAGGATACGGCTCACTCAGGGAGCAAATCGGGGAAAAGAAATTGCAAGAAGCGTTCAATCCAAACCAAGTGGCTATTTCCCTCTCAGGGGAGCCCACTCTCTACCCCAAGTTGCCGGAGCTCATTAAAGAATATAGAAAGCGCAACTTCACCACCTTCGTTGTTTCCAATGGACTTAACACTGAAATGTTTTCCAAGCTGAAGCCAACCCAGCTGTATCTCTCCATTGAAGCCCCTAATGAAAAAATCCACAAAAAAATAAACAGCCCGCTTATAAAAGGCTCCTGGAAAAGCCTCAATCAATCCCTTGTCGCAATGCCCAAAATAAAAACCCGCAAAGCAATCCGCATTACTGCAGTAAAGGGTCTCAATATGAGCAATGAAAAGGAATTTGCCTCCCTTCTCGAGAAAGCATCCCCAGACTTTGTGGAGATAAAGGCCTACATGTTTGTCGGATACTCCCGCAAGCGCCTCAAGGAGGAGAATATGCCCCTCCACTCTGAGGTTAAGGGGTTTGCAGAAAAAATTAATAACCACTTAGGCTATACTATTGCCGGGGAGAGCAAGGCAAGCAGAGTAGTGCTGCTTTCCTCTGGGAAGAAGAATTTGAGGATTTAAAATGCCGGAAGAAGCGAGCAGAAAAAAATTCTGGTCGAGCAAGAGGATAATCACTGCTTTCCTAATCATTGCCGGAATCATTATTGGAATGCTCATCCAGCACTATTATGTTGAGCCAGTCCTCAGCGAGGGCTGCGTGCAGGATTTGCGCATCTGCAAGGCACAAGTGCAAGTATTGGATGAGGAAAATGAGGACTGCTACAGGCAAGTTAATGACTTCAACCGCCTCTACACTGCCTGCGAATACAATTTGCAACGCTACCAGGAAACTGCTTAGTGCTCTTCCACTTCCCCCTTTGGCTCTTTTTCTGCAAAAATCTGCGCCTGGAATTT
>JAFCCK010000020.1 GCA_017610245.1 Candidatus Iainarchaeum sp. | reverse complement strand
TACGAGCAGCCAGGGGCTTGCGCTTATGTATGAAATACTGCCCATAATTTCAGGGATGAGGCTGCCCACAGTAATGGCGATTGCAAACAGGGCTTTGAGCGCTCCCATAAATATCTGGAACGACCATAGTGATTCTGTAAGCGCGCGCGACCAGGGCTGGATTCAGCTGTATGTTGAGTCGAGCCAGGAAGCTCTCGACACAACAATCCAGTGTTATCGCATTGCTGAAGATAAAAATGTTCTGATGCCAGCCATGGTTTGTTTAGATGGATTTACCTTAAGCCATGTTTACGAGAACATAGAGGTGCCGGAGCAAAGGGCAGTTGATGCATTTCTCCCAGAATTTAAGCCGCTCGACACACTTGATGTGAAAAATCCAAAAACATTTGGGCCAATAGGCTTCCCAGATTCCTTCATGGACTTCAAGAAACAGCAGCAGGAAGCCATGCTCAATGCACTTGAAGTGGTGAAGAAGGCAAACAACGAATACAAGAAGGCAACAGGCAGGAGCTATGGCAATGGCCTGGTTGAATTGTTTGAAATGCAGGATGCTGAATACGCAGTTTTGGGTATGGGCACATTGTGCGGAACGGCAAAGGCAAAGGCAGCGGAGCTCAGGAGCAAGGGAAAGAGGGTTGGTGTGATAAGGCTGAGGAGTTTGAGGCCTCTCCCAGTAAAAGATTTGCTTGAGGCATTCAAGAACCTGAAAGGTCTTGCTGTTTTGGACAGGCACATTTCTTTGGGATACGAAGGGCCGCTCTTTTCGGAAATAAAAGCAATTGCTCCAGGGCTGAATATTTTTGGATATATCGCCGGCTTGGGTGGCAGGGATATTACACTGAAACACATGGAGCAGGTTTTCAATGATTTGGCTGCGGGAAAGCAGCCAGGGGAGTGGTTGCTGTGAAAGAATTGAAGGGGCTTAATTATGAGGAGTACTTCAGCCCTGGGCATAGGGCTTGTGCGGGCTGCGGCGAGGCAATAGTGCTGAGGCATGTTTTGAAGGCTGCAGGAAAAAACAGCATTGTTGTAATGGCAACCGGCTGTATGGAGGTTGTTTCCACCCCATACCCCCAAACAGCATGGAAACTTCCCTGGGTGCATGGTGCATTTGAGAATGTTCCGGCAATCGCTTCCGGAATTGATGCCGGGCTTGAAGCTGCTGGAAAAAGAAAGGGCGTGAATATTCTTGCAATGGGCGGCGATGGCGCATCCTTTGACATTGGTTTTGGTGCTTTAAGCGGAGCGATTGAGAGGGGCCATAAATTCACTTATATTGCAACAGACAACGAGGCTTACATGAACACTGGGGTCCAGAGAAGCGGTGCTACCTTTCCCTACGCTTCCACCACCACAAGCCCTGCTGGGAAGAAGGTGCATGGAAAGCAAGAGCCCAAAAAGCCATTGCCGTTGATAGTGGCGGCCCATGGTGTTAGCTATGTTGCAACTGTTTCCCCCAGCAACTTCTTTGACCTGAAGGGCAAGGTAGAGAAAGCCCTGAATGCAAACGGCGTTAGCTTTTTGCACGCTTACTGCGTTTGCCCTGTTGGATGGTACAGCAAGAGCGATTCCGCTATAAAGCTGAGCAAGCTCGCTGTTCAAACAAGGGTTTTCCCACTCTATGAGATTGAGAATGGAATACTTAAATTCAACCAGAAGGTGGACAAGCCAAAGCCCGTTCGCGATTACCTTGAGCTGCAGGGGCGCTTTAAGCATTTGGGGGAAGAGGAAATAGAAAAAATCCAGCGCTATGTTAATGCGCGCTACGAGTTCCTGCTCAGCATAGAGGGCAAAAAGGCATTTGATGTGCTCTATTAATTCTTTTTATATTCCTTTTCCCAATATATTCTCTGGGCGAGCGGGGATGCTTTAAAACCAACTCTCTCAGCATTTTAAAGCAGTTTCTTCCCGCTGGCCCGCTTGAGCAGAAAAAATAGCCACTATTTAGCGGCGCCGCTGCCGCAGTTTTGGTTTTCTTGCCATTGGTTTTGTCTTCCTTTTCCTTGGCAGTGACCGGCTTTTATCTCTTCTCTCGAGATAGTACTTGCCCCAGCTGTCTTTTGCAGCATATAGTATTTGGTGTGGAAAAGTAGCGATGCTTCTAAGCGCTCCTGCTCCCTTTCTTGTTCTTGCCTCGTGGCACCATGGGGGGTCTAAGCTCACATTGTATTTTTCCTCCATTTTTAACTTAATAACCATAAATTTTCCCTCCGCTCTAGTTTTTTCTGTTTTTTTGGTGCCTTCTTTTAAGAGGATTTGCAAATCAATGTCCTTCCCGCTTGATTGTTTTCTTGGCCTAACTGAAGAGCCGAGCAAAAATATCGAGTCAACATGCGCTATCTCTGGCTGTTTTGCGAATTCTTTTACTATTTCCCTTGCTACCAAAGCATGGTAAACAAACCGATACGGCAGCGGAAGTCTTCTTTTTCTTCCTGGCATTTATTGAAAGGCCTCTTTTATTTTTCCTCCACCATCTGAATCAAAACCTGTTCCTGTGCAGCACTTCTCCCAGCGGCCTTTTTGGAACGTGTAAAGTCCCAGCATCATCAATCCAGTAGGAGAGCTCTTTCCCGGCTGCCTCTTCCGCAACAGGGCTTTCCTTTGGGAAACCCAATGCTATTGCAAGCTCTATGCTATAATCATTTGGAATTCTCAAAATCTCCTTGATTTTCTCCCTTTCGATTGCCCCCATGATGCAGCTCCCCAAGCCGAGTTCCCATGCTGCCAAAACAATTGCATGTGATGCAATGCCGGCATTGATGGAGGTATTTTTACTGTCCGACCTTTCCTCTTCGGAAATTATTATGATGAATGCCCTTGGCTCCTCTCCCTTAATCCTGCCCTTCTCCTTCACCACACCGCCGAAGGTAACCCACCTATTTATTTTCTCAACTTGCCCCTCACTGTCCACCACAACAAATTCGAGCTCCTGCACGTTGCGCGCGCTTGGCGCCAGCCTCGCAGCTTCTATGCAGCGCTCCAGCAATTCGAATGGCACTACCTTATTCTGGAATCTCCTGATAGTGCGCCTTTTCTTTGCCGCTTCAAACACTTCCATAACCTTATTTAAACCCAAACACTTTTTATTAATTAATTCAATCATTCCTATGGTTAAGGAGGAATTTACAATGCCTGAGAAAAAAGAGGAAGAGGAAAGCCCAGATGAAAACATTTATGACGAGGGGCAGAGGCAGGACCAGCTTGACGACAGCGAGATAACCCCAGCTGAGGCAGGCTTCATGGAGGGCTACGAGGACGTGAAGTTGGTGGAGTGCGCTTCCTGCGGCAAGAAAGTTGATTTTGAAAAGATAATAGAGAGAAAAATTGGCGAGGAAACCTACTGGTTCTGCAGCAAAAAGTGCGCTGAACACTTTGAAAAGAGAAAAGCGCTTGGATGAGCTGAATGAAAATAACCCCCATTGCTTTCGACAGCCTTGGCGTTAAGAGCAGCTGTGTGCAGATTAAAACAAATGACATCACAATTACCATTGACCCTGGAATTGCTGCCGAGGTAAAATCCTTCCCATTGCCGGGAAGGGAGCGCTTTGCCTTGGTTTCCCGCTATGATGAAAAAATAAGGAGAGCCTGCAGCAAATCTGCTGTTGTAGTAATAACGCACTACCACTACGACCACTTCATTGATGAGAAGGATAGGCGGCTGTATGGTAATAAAATTCTGCTGATAAAGCATCCCATGAAAAAAATCAATCATAGCCAAAAGGGAAGGGCAGCCAGCTTTTTGCAAAAGGCAAAGGAGATTGCAAAGGAGATTCATTTTGCCGATGGAAAGGAATTCAGCTTCGGGAAAACAAAGATAAAATTCAGCAAGCCACTGTGGCACGGTATCAAGGGCACTAATCTAGGATACGTGTTGCTAGTAATAGTAAGCGATTCAAGGGAGAAGCTGGTTTTTTCATCTGATTTGAATGGAATTTACATTCCAAGCTATGTTGATTTGATTGCAAGGGAGCACCCAGATGTAATAATCTTGGATGGTGCCCCTAGCTACCTGCTTGGGTATATAATGAGTTTGGAGAATTTAAAGCGCTGCGTAAAGAACACAATCAAGCTACTGCAGAAAACGCGCTGCAAGCTTTGCATTTTGGACCACCACCTGCTCCGCGACTATCGCTACAGGGAGTTGTATTACGAGGCTTACCGCTTTGCAAAAGAGAAAAAGAAAATGGTTCTGACAGCAGCTGAACTGCTTGGGAAAAAGCCGGCTGTTCTGCAGGGCTATGAAAAGAATGGTCCAACGAGGTGGCAGCACTGGGAAAACTACACTTTTAAAAAACTAGATGCTATGATAAAGCATGCAAAAAAAGTCGCAAGGATCGCGGAAAGGAAAAATTATTAAGAGAGAAAGAGCTTATTCTGTAAAATGAAAAACCAGGAAATTACTGCAATATTCTTTGAGATTGCAGACATTTTGGAAATGCAGAATGTTCAGTGGAAGCCTAGGGCCTATAGAAAGGCAGCCATGGCGATTGAGAGCTTGAGCGAGCCCATTGAGGATGTTTACAAGAAGGGGGGCAAGAAAGCGCTTGAGGCGATTCCCGGTGTGGGGGAAAATATTGCCAAAAAAATCGAGGAAATAATAAAAACAGGGAAGCTGCACTACTTTGAAAAACTGAAGAAAAGCATGCCGATTGATGTAGAAGCATTGGGAGCGGTACCAGGTCTGGGCCCAAAGAAAACAGTGCAGTTGTACAAGAAACTTGGAATTAAGAATTTGGATGATTTAAAGAAAGCGGCCTTACAGCACCGCATTCGGCATTTGCCTGGCTTCGGGGAAAAAACAGAGGAAGAGATTCTGAAGGGAATCTCCCTTGCGAAAAGAGCAGGGGAGAGAATGCTGCTTGGGTTGGCATTACCTGTTGCAAAGGAGGTAAAGAGCTACCTTGAAAAAAGCAAGGCAGTGAAAGCAGCAGAGCCAGCCGGCTCTTTGCGACGGAGAATGGAAACAATCGGCGATATTGATATTCTAGTTGCAAGCAACAAGCCAAAAACAGTAATGGATTATTTCACTGCTGTGCCCTCTGTGAGAAAGGTTCTTGCAAAGGGCAGCACAAAGGCAAGCGTTTGGGTTGAAAACAATCTGCAGGTTGATATAAGGGTTATAAAGCCAAAACAGTGGGGCTCTGCATTACAATATTTCACTGGGAGCAAGCAGCACAGCATTGAACTAAGGAAAATTGCTTTGAAGAAAGGGTTGAAGCTGAGTGAATATGGTGTTTTTAAGGGGAAGAGAGTGATAGCGAGTAAAAGCGAAGAGGATGTTTACAGAGCATTAGGGCTGCCTTATATTGAGCCAGAGCTGAGAGAGAACAGAGGGGAAATAGAGGCAGCAAGGCACAGCAAGCTGCCGCGATTGATTGGATATGATGATATAAAGGGCGATTTCCAGATGCACACCACTTACAGCGATGGAAACAACGGTGTTGAGGAGATGGCGAATGCTGCAAAACGCTTGGGGTACGGCTTTATCGCAATAACCGACCATGTTGGTGCGCTTGCAATAGCGCATGCAATGAGCAAAAAAACAATTGAAAGGCAGTTCAGGGAGATTGAAAGGATTCAGAAAAAATTTCCAAGGCTAAGAATCTTTAAGGGAATGGAGGTTGACATAAAAAAGAACGGGCAGCTGAATGCAGCAAGTGATGTACTGCGCAAGGCTGATGTGGTTTATGGAAGCATTCATCACGGCTTCAAGGGAGCAGAGAGGGAGAATAGCAACAGGATTTGCAAGGCATTTGAAAATAAGTACATTCAAATTCTGGGGCACCCTACTAACAGAAAAATAAACGAGAGGAATCCCATTGCTTTGAATTTGGACACGGTCTTTGAAAAGGCAAAGCAAAATAACATTGCCCTTGAGATTAATGCGATGCCAAACCGCTTGGATTTGAATGATGTGAACAGCAAAGCAGCAATAGAGACCGGCTGCAAATTAGCGATTGGAACAGATGCCCACAGCACAGAGCATTTGCGCTACATTGAGCTTGGCATAGCAACAGCAAGACGTGCATGGGCTGAAAAGAAGAATATAATTAATGCCTTGCCTTTAAAGAAGCTGGAGCGATTTTTGCAGAGATAGGGTGCTACTTTCTCACCATTCTCTTGAGAGTTTTCATCAAGTTCTTCTTGAATTTGCTCTCAAACCTTTTTGGAATCCTGGCTGCAGCAGCTGGAATATGCCCGCCGCCATTCGCGTCAGGAATTCCCCTTATTGAGCGTTCTAGCAGCTCGTTCATTTTAATCCTACAATCCTGTCTCCTTGCACTAACCCTCAAATATTTTTTCCCTGAATCCTGAATCAATATTACTGTCCTATTGGGACTTAATTCACTCAATTCATTTACAACATAACTCTTTATCCCCTCCCTAACTGTTCTTGTTTCATAGAGAACAAGCTCCAGTTCTGGAAAGAAGAGGGCGTTTTCCATGCAGAGCCAAATCTGCCTATCCAACTCCATTTTCATTTTTTCAAGGTATTTTGAAAAGGGGCTTCTGAGAATTTCTTTTGGGCTCTTTGCCTCGAAGAAAAGAAGGAGCAGGGAATTCATTTTCTCCCTTGCCATTACCTCTGTTGCCCCAACCAAATAAGTCAAATCAGTGAGGGTGAACAAATCCAAGCCAGTTCTCTTCATTGTTTTTTTGAAGAAGGGTTTCCAGTGGGGGTAGCCCTTGTCACCAATAATGCCGATGCATGCAATCCAGTCCGCATTGCTGATTTTGGCGCATTTCCCGACCAAATCAAAGCACAGCTTGCTGCAGGGATAGCTGCTCGGCTCTCTCTTTGAAACAAACTGGGCTTTAATGAAAATAGTTTTTTTGCTTGAGAGGTCTTCATACAATTTGTGGTGGTCGATTATGAGGACTTTTTCAAAGGGCTTTACAAGCCTTTTCCAGTTCGGGTCGCCGTCGATTGAAATGTCTAGAATTATCAGTTTGTTTGTCTTTTTCTCCGCCGCCTTTTTCAGGAATGCCTTTGCCCTCTTGTTGTCCGCATACTCATAGTTCTCTATCACAACAGGCATTTTGCCTGTTAGCTTCTTGAGCGCTTTCAGAACTATTGCAGCAGAGCAGAAGCCATCGGGGTCAGAGTGATGGAGCAAGGCAACCCTGTCCTTTTTGTCCAGGTCTGAACAGAATTCCTTTAAGCGGAGCAGCAACATGCTTTTTTTCATATTTATTTTGAAAAACCCAAAGGTTTAATAATTGAAACCAGTTATTTTTATCAGAAAAAACGCTTTCTTGGGGTGATTCCATGGGATATGAGCATACCAACAGCAAGGGCAACAAGTACTATCTGCATCAGAAGGGCAGGCTCTTTTATTTTTCAAAGGATCCCAGTGAGAGCATTGATTTGCCCGAAGGCTACACTATTATTGAAAACAGTATAACTGGACTGCCTATGCTGAAGAAGAAATGAAAGGCATTAAAATGAAGTATAATAGACGGGAGTTCAATAGAGCGGTAGCCTATTACAGGGCAGCATTGAAAAAGCTGCTGAAAAAGGGCAACACATGCCTTATTGAATTTCCGCTGGGAAATGAGCAGGCATTCTATTCTATTGCTCCCTTGAGCAGGGCAGTGCATGAACTGAATGCTGAGATGAACCTCTTTGTTATCGATGGGAAAAGTGAAACTCTTAATGCATTAAAACGCACTTGGGGGGCATATGCTGGGAAAAATGGAAAGAAAAAAGCTGCGCTAATGGATTTCATTAAAGCGGTCAACAAAAAAGCAAAGAACAGGGCTTTTGAGAGAATTTTCAGGCCGCCAGAGCTAATTATTTCAGCTTCCAAGCGCTCCTTCCTTGCAGCTGGCACTGCACTTGAGTTCAAAACAAAGTGGTTCAGGAAGAGGCACTGGGGAAAGCTTCTTGCTACGTGCAGGCGAATTCTCATACAAGGATATAATCTGAGGAAGCGGGAGCGCTTCTCTGTTTCCTTTGAACTAATTCCAAGGAGAAAAGATTTGCAGCTCCCCTTGGATGATTACCTTGATAATTTTTCAATTGCCTATGCAATGGCTTTGAGTGCGAAGAAGCTTTGTAAGCAGGTTTCGCTGGGGTCCTCTACCACAAAGATGTCACAGCTTAAGCCAATGGAGAGAATTGCAGACCTTTCCTCTACATTGGTTGGATGCGAATACGAGAAGGGCATCAAAGAGCCCTGGTTTAGGGAATTCAAAAAGGTTTCCAAGCTATTGCACTTTGAGCGCTTAAGGCTGAGCGATGCCGCCTTTGGCATACATGGAAAGGGCTATGGGGGCAAGCATTTCTTTGGATTGAATATTGGATATCCTACGCCAAACAGGAAGAGCCGCTGGCAAAGCCCTGGGCAAATGTTCCTGAAGCCATTCTGGCTGGTGCAGACAAGGATTGATAAAAGGGAGCCAAAAACAAGATATGCAATTACTGGAACCCTTCCACTTGAAAATTTTATCCGCACCTGCTATATTGATTACTTCAAGCTGCGCCAGAGGGATGACACGATAAGGGCCATACTGAAGCAGGGAAAAACTCTTTTCATCAGAGGCAGGAAGCTCAAGCAAGGGAGAACAGAGTTGGAGGTTGACCTTACTCGCATACTCAAGAGGAAAAGCCCTGTGTTGGCTTCGGACATTGAAGTGAACCCAAGCACAGAGCCAGAGGCGGGAAAGGTATTCAAACTCAAGAACGGCCGCTATGGGAATTTTCCTGGCGGGGAAGTCTTCTGGACACCATATGATTTGAACGGCACCTTTATTGGCGATGTGGTAATAAATATTGACCAGAGCTATGTGATTGGAAACAAGAAGCCATTGATTGTGAAGATAAAGCACGGACACTACAAGGTTTTGAGCGGTCCCAAGAAAATTATCAAGGCGCTAAACAAGAGAAAGAGCGAAAGTTGGAAGCTCATCAAGATGTATGAGGAAAACAGGGTGCTACCAAAAAGCATGATAAAATCCTACAAAAAGAACTTTGATATGGTCGGCGAAATAGCAATCAATACCAATCCTCGCGCCCGCCTCTCCCGCTATCTAATTGAAACAGAGAAGTTGGCGAGAATGATGCATATTGCGCTTGGCTCTGGCTATGAGCCGCAGCGGGAAACAACTTACCATTGTGATATTGTTCTGAACTGTCCAAGGCAAAAAGTGGATATCTGGGTTGTCACTCCCACCAAGGAAACGCTTTGGATAATGAGGAAAGGAAAGCTCGTGGTTTAATGAGAAAAAAAATCAAACAGCTTTTTGATAAAGCGAAAGTTGACGCAATAATACTCAGGACCTTTCCAGGAAATCCAGAGCCAGCCTTCTTCTATTTTTCACGGCTCCCTTTTGGTTTCCTTACAAACAACATTCTGTTGCTGAATCCCGACAGGAAACCCCTGCTGCTGAGAAGTGTTCTTGACCCTGAGGTTAAAAGCAAAAAGCTCAGGGCAAGGACAGTAAGGAGAAGAGAGCAGATGAAATCGCTGCTGAGAAAAGAGCTTAAGGGAAAAAGGATTGGGATAAACAAGCTGCTTTATCCCCTTAATTCATTTAAGAACCTTAAGAAAGCAATCCCAAGGAAGCGCTTTGTGGATGTTTCACAACAGCTTCGCGACATCATGGCGATTAAGGAGCCCTGGGAGATTGCAAGAATTGCAAAGGCAGCTAAAATAACTGAAGGAGTATTGCGGCAAGTACCAAGAATTTTCAAAAAGGGAATAACAGAAAAGCAGCTCGCCTTTGAGCTCGAGTTTTTGCTGAGGGAGAAGCAGAGGGAGGAACTTGCATTCCCCCCTGTCATTGCAAATGCCCGTAACAGCATTTTTCCGCATCATGTCCCAAGCGACAGGAAGATTAAGAAAGGAATTCTGCTGATAGATTGTGGAGCGCGCTATAAGGGCTACTGTGCAGATATCACGCGGGTTTTTTCTGTAGGAAAGCCCTCTAAGAAAGAGCAAAACGTTTATGAAGCGGTATTTGAGGCAAAGAAGCTTGGGGAGAGCCTTAGCATTGAAGGTGCTTTGGCTTCAGATGTTTTCAAAAAGGTTTCAGCTTTCCTCAAAAAAGAAATAGGGCACAAGCTGCCCCATGGGCTGGGCCATGGTTTGGGTATGCTACCACATGATTCCCCTTCTGGATTTTTGTCTGAGAGCAAGGATGTTCTTGTAAAGGGCATGGTTCTAACAGTTGAGCCAGCTGTTTACCTCAAGAGGTTTGGGATAAGGATTGAGGATGACATTGTGGTAGGGAAAAAGGGCTGCAAGAAGCTGAGCAATGCACCAAAAGAATTAATTAAACTGTAATGAATTTATAGAAAAGAGAACTGTAGTTTATTATGCGCTATATCGCAGGATTTGATTCAAAAGGGCTGGAAAAGGAATCTTTTGATTTAATTATTGTTGGCTCTGGTTTGGCTGGGTTAACTGCTGCATGGAATGCTGCCCTTAAAAATAAATCAGTTGCCCTGCTCTCAAAATCGGCTATTGATGAAAGCAATTCGTTTAAAGCCCAGGGCGGCGTTGCGGCAGCCTTTGGCAAAGACGATTCAACGCAGTTGCATTTTAATGACACTGTCAGGGTAGGGAGGGAGCTCTGTGACGCCGAGGCGGTAAAAATTCTGGTAGAGCAGGGAATCCAGAGGATAAATGAATTAATTGAATTGGGATTGCACTTTGATTCAGTAGCGGGAAAGCCAAGTTTGGGAAGAGAAGCAGGGCATTGCAGAAACAGGGTTTTGCACATCAGCGGGGATGCAACAGGAAAGGGGTTAATAGAGTTTATGAGAAAACTTGTAGAGGAACAAAGAAACATCCATTTATTTACCCACTATTATTTAATTGATTTAATTACAAAGCAAAACCTCTTTGGCGGGGCGCTGATTCAAACAGCAAACGGGAAGAAAGTCTTTCATTCAAATGCCCTAGTGCTTGCTTCCGGCGGCTACGCTGCGTGCTTTTCCAAAACGACCAATCCAAGCGGAACAGTTGGAGATTGCCATGGGACGGCGTTTAGGGCCGGGGCAAAGCTGATGGACCTCGAGTTTGTTCAGTTTCATCCAACTACCATTGCATGGGAGAATTCGCTTATTTCGGAATCGGCTAGGGGCGAAGGGGCAAAGCTGGTAAACGAAAAGGGAGAGCGTTTTATAAAAAAACATGTAAAAGAAATGGAGCTTGCCCCAAGAGACATTGTAAGCAGGGCAATCTTCAATGAAATAAGC
>JAFCCK010000172.1 GCA_017610245.1 Candidatus Iainarchaeum sp. | reverse complement strand
TGACGGATTATCGGAAATATCCTTAACAAACATTGCGTTTACCTTTGCAAGAAAGGCAAAGTTTGCCGCACTGTAAAGATAATTCTGGTCATCCAGAAGCTGTGCCTCCTGCAGAGTCTTTTCGGAATTGTTCAGGCTTTTAAGCAGGACATTGATAAGCTCAGTGTCATCCAAAAGTGTCGTGGAAAGGGAATTTCTTGCCTCCTGAACCCATTGATTGGCCTCAAGCAGGTATGTTTTGTTCATGTTTTTCAGCGGCATCAGGCTTTCAGGAACTGAAATAGGGCCGGGAATATAGCTTGGGATAAATTCCTCATCACCCCCGCCGACCTCAATTTCCTCAATATCAGAATGAGCCAGCTTCAGCAATTCGTCTATGTCCTCAACCTCGACAATTTTCATGCCCCATTCTTCAGGGCCATATTCAATAAGATTAATGCTTTCAACCGTACTCCCTGTCTTTACCGTTTGATTGGCTTCCCCCTTGGGAATCAGGAACAATTTTATTCCCTGCCTTGCCGCCTCTTTTGCCTTCTCAAACACCCCTCCAACAGGCCCAACATACCCGTCAGGAGTTATTGTCCCTGTGACACTTACATTGCTGGGAACCTTCCTGTCCTGAAGCAGAGAAATTGTAAGTAGGGTCATTGCAGAACCTGCACTCGGACCCTCCACAACAGAGGCATCTGAAATTATGTGGAATTTGTAATCATAATTGCCGGTTTCGGTGGAATAGTTGCCCGCAATCCTTACCGCTTCCCTTTCGGCATTCTGGGTCGTGGTTCCAACAAGGGGAGTTATCGCACTATATACATTGCCGTCACCCGGATCCAGTTCAAGAATTAACACTGCCGAAAGCCCCTCTCCTTGGGTTGTTACGGCAAAAATTTTCATGCTTCCCGAGGTTACTACTGCGTGAGCCTGAACACTTACTAAAAGCAGAATAGCCAGTAAAATAATTAGTTTTCTCATTAAATCGCCAAACCAAAAACAAGTTTTCATTAAAACTATGGCTAAAGAGCTTTAAATAATTTTGGTAGGGTCCTGAAAAAGAAAAACTAAGGGGGGTCAGCCAAAAAGGCTGGCCAATCCCTCGGCTGCTTCTTCCTCTGATTTTCCTTTTTCTTCAGGTTTTTCTTCCTTCTTTTCTGCTGCTGGCTGCGCTCCTGCTGCAGGTGCTGCTGTCGCGACCGGTGCTGCTGCTGCCTTTTCAATGGCTTCGTCTATATTGACGTCCTTGAGTGAGGCAACAAGTGCTTTTGCCCTTGCCGCATCAGCCTTTACTCCTGCCGCATCAAGGATTTTGGTGACTGATTCCTCAGTTACGTCCTTCCCTGCGGAGTGCAGTAGCATTGCGCTGTATACATACTCCATATTTTCACCTCATAATAATTTTAAGCGTCCTTTTTCTCCTCTTCTTTCTTTTCTTCTTTTGCCTCTTCTTTTACTTCCTCTGCTGCCTTTTCTTCCTTTGGCTCCTCTTTCTTTTCTTCTGCCTTTTCTTCTTTGGGCTCTTCTTTTTTTTCTTCAGGCTTCTCTTCGGCTTTTTCCTCAGCCTTCTCTCCCTCTGCAGATTCCTCTTTCTTTTCTTCAGCAGGCTCTTCCTTCTTCTCCTCTTCCTTCTCCTCCGCAGCCGCCCCTTCAGGAATCATTTCCTTAAGTGCTGATGCCCCTGCATTTGCCTTTGCAAGCAGCAATGGCATTGTTTCCTTGGTGAAAACATTTGCCTCCAAAGCAACTGCCTTTGCATTGTTAAATGCCTTCTGCACAAGCAGCGGGGTTGTTTGCGATGTAAAGTAACCGATATCCATTGCAAGGTTGAATGAACTTGATTGCGCCCTCACAAAATTTGCAAATACCTCATCAATATCGATGTCAAGAACATCTTTCTTGAAAATCTCGCCGTTCTCAAGTATGGCAACAACATTCAGTCCGACTTTTATTGGCTTAATGTCTAGTTTGGAAAGTGTCCCAGCAACTGCAGGGCTTACAACCTCGCCCTTCTTTGTGACAACTTTATCCTCTGCAACTGCAATTGTTGCACCCTCAATCTTAACCTTTAATCCTGCGGCCTTAAGGTCACTAAGCGCAGGACCTGGGGGAAGGCCAGTGTCCCCTGCGGGAATAAGTATGTCATCAGGGGCAATTGCTCCTGCCTTTGCAGGAGCATTTCCCTTATTCTATTTCA
>JAFCCK010000171.1 GCA_017610245.1 Candidatus Iainarchaeum sp. | reverse complement strand
GAGCATTTCCTCTATTAGAGGCTTGATTTTTGCAACATTATCCTGGTCGTATTGGCTTAAATTCAGAGTTTTGTGCTTCTTAAGAATCTCAATAATCTGAGTTTTCAAATTTGGCAGTTTTTCTTGGGCTAAATTGGCGTTTTCTTGAGTTCCCGCATTAGGGTGAACGTTATGAACATTATGAACGTTAAGGGGGGAGCCCCCCTCCAATTTTTCCCTTTCAAATTTGCCGTTTTTGGGCTCAGAAACGCCAAATTTTGAGGGTGAATTTTGGGTAGGGGCATCTACATTAACGTTCTTAACGTTCATAATGTTCGCCTCATATCTTTCCTTGAGTTCGGCTAGTTCCTTTGCTGTAATTATGCGAGTGCGTGTTCTGCTTACCCCCTCATGCTTCATCCTTATTCCCATGCTGCTCAGCAGGCGACCAAGCTTACGGGAGGAATAAGTGCGGTCAAACTCTGATTCCGTGAAGTCCCCCCAGTTACTTACAAGGACTTCCTTTAAAGCTTCCTTAAATTGCGGAATAGAAAAGCGGCATATATCAGCATTCTGCAGATTTGCCTGAGCTTCCTCCTTGAACAAGCGGTCGATTGCCAAAACTGCAGCCCTTTCAAGGTAGTAGGCCTTATCAACTTGCTCTCTCACTTTTCTAACGGCAAATGCTCGGATTGTGTCGTAAAGTGTAGGATCGATAAGCTTTGCAATGGTTAGAATGGGGGCCCAAATTTCACGGGCCCTGCCTGAAAGCTCGAGAATCTGGAGATTTTCAAACTCCCTTCTCACTTGTGGCGCCAATTTAAAGGAAAGATAATATAACGCCGCTCGCTCTTCTTTGAATGTGTCTGGTTTGGGATCGCTGGGCGCCAAAGGCTTTTTTGACTTTTTCAGCGTGATATCGATGAATCGTGAGAGTTGCTGTTGCTTTTCTAGTGGTTCTACAGCTGAGATTGCTAGTGGGGCAAATGGGCTGAAAAGCTCAATTCTATAAGCCCCCGATTTAAGTGGTGTAAGCCTGGGCACTCTTGCGCCAGCTTTGTATGAGTGCTTCAACAACGACATAACGATAGTCCTGTGCTTGCGCATAGCCATATCAAAGTCATCAATGCAGAGAGTTGGTCGCCAACTGTCCACTACTCGTGAATAATTGCTATCAGAGGGATCAGCTATCATTAAACCACGTCGGCATACTGCTGCAAGCGTTGCTAGACATCTTGTTTTGCCAGAACCAGCAGAGCCATAAAGAAAAAGCGAAGGCATTACGCCGAGAACGTCGCTGAAGTAGGTGGTTATCGCCCACAGTGTAATTACATCAAGTTCTGGCTCTGGTAAATCGACAAATTTTGCAAATTTGGCTTTTATTTTTTTGTAGACATCCGCTAGCGTAACATTCCATTTTTCCCCTTCCTGGATCGCCTTCACTACGCTAAACGGTAATGAGGTAGGCAATGAGCCAGCAAGCATACCTTTTATTTCCACAGATGCGGTGAATTCCCCGAAATTTATATTCTTTAATTCGCCAAGTGGATGAATTACAGCATCAACAATTTTACCCCTCTCATACCTCGCCTCAGCAAGAAAATGCTCTGTCCTGGAATAGGGCTCGGCATCAGGATCGGCTGGAATTATCTCGGTAAAGCATGCAAACGGCTGTGCAAAAGAGGCGAAATTATCTTTTGAATAATACCATCCGCTAGGGGGCAATGTGAGGCCATCCTCTTGTAACAGCTTGTATACAGCCTTTTTGCCTTCAACAATTGCTAACGGCTCTTCAGCGCTAGTTAAATTCAGCTGGCGTGCAAACTCATTTATGGTGTAAATCCTATTATCATGGAAGTCCACGAATAGCTGCGTATTTTTGTAAAAAGCAAGGCTAGGTTCCTCGTCAGGTTGGTGTAGGGGGCAATTAATCAACAGATACTCGCCCTTGTCTACGTAATTCACCTTTTCCAGAATTTTTCTCAAAAGCGCTTCAAGTTTTTTGGTCTTCTTCGTTGTTTTTGTTTTGACTTCTTCTGTATGAGGGAGTAAATAGTCAATCAACCTAGCATAATCCTCCTCTGCCAGCTCTGCTATCGGGACGTCATGAATAACTTTATACTTTCTACCGGTGTTGGGATGAACGCTGGGCGGTATGACGCAATAGCAGTCGGAACAGCGCAATTCAATTTCGACGTCATCACCGATTTT